>JAFNRY010000289.1 GCA_017385345.1 Kiritimatiellia bacterium | reverse complement strand
GGCCGAACTCGTCTTCACGCCGGAGGGCGGCGGCGAAGAGAAGCGCTCGACGATCTACGCCTTCGAGGGGCCGGGAGTCCTGCAGGGCTGCTACAACAAGGATTCGTCGATCGATTCGTTCGCGCGTTCGTGTTTCGAATTCGCTCTTTCGGTCGGACGCGACCTCTGGTTTTCGACCAAAGACACGATAATGAAGACGTACGACGGCGTTTTCAAGGAGACGTTCGCCCGGATCTACGAAAGCGAGTATCGCGCACGTTTCGAGGCGGCGGGGATAACGTATTTCTACACGCTGATAGACGACGCCGTGGCGCGCGCCGTGCGTTCGCAGGGCGGTTTCGTGTGGGCGCTGAAGAACTACGACGGCGATGTTATGAGCGACATGGTGGCGTCGGCCTTCGGGTCTCTTGCGATGATGACCAGCGTCCTGGCCGGGCCCGGCGGCGTGTTCGAATACGAGGCGGCTCACGGCACGGTGACGCGCCACTATTACAGGCGGCTGGCCGGCGAAAAGACCTCGACCAATCCGGTGGCGACGATTTTCGCATGGACGGGGGCGCTGCGCAAGCGCGGCGAACTCGATTCGACGCCGGAACTTGCGGCTTTCGCGGACGAGCTCGAAAAGGCCACGCTCGACACCATCGCTGGCGGCACGGCGACCGCTGACCTCGCCGCCATGATGGATCCGCGCCCCGCCGCCACCGCGGACAGCGAAACGTTCATCGACGCCATAGCCGCGCTCCTGCGCGAACGCGTCGGCCGCGACGCCGCATCTTGATACAAAACGCCGCCGACGGAGCCAACGAACAATGCGAAGAGACAAAAAAGAACTTGCAAGCTACGTAGAATCGCTTTGCGGCGAGATACGCCAGATATACAGCATAGACCCACGCTACTACAAGTCGGACGCCGTAAAGCGCGGACTGCGCAACTCCGACGGTAGCGGCGTCATGGCGGGCGTCACGCGCATCGGCAGCGTCCAGGGCTACTATATCCGCGATTCGGAGAAGACGCCTATGCCGGGCGAACTCTACTACCGCGGGATAAATCTCGACGAGATAGTGGCCAACCACGGCGAGAAGGGGGTGTTCGGATACGAAGAGGTGGCTTACCTGCTGCTTTTCGGGCGTCTGCCGACGGCCGCCAACTTCGAGAGGTTCAACGAAGTCCTGGCGGCGGCCCGGCGCCTGCCGCAGGGATTCTTCGTCGATATGATACTCAAGGCGCCGTCGCGGAACGTCATGAACAAGCTGGCGCGCAGCGTTCTGGCGCTATATTCCTACGACCGCGATCCGGATTCCACCGACGTCTCGAACGTAATGAGGCAGTCGATGGAGCTGATCGGCTGCTTCCCGACGATCGTGGCGCACGCCTACGCCGTCAAGCGCCACGCCTTCGACGGCGATTCGCTCTACATCCACAATCCCGGCAAAGGGCTTTCTGTTGCGCAGGACTTCCTGCGGATGCTCCGGAAGAACAAGAAGTTCACCGACGAAGAGGCGAACGTTCTCGACATGATGCTTATGCTGCATGCGGAGCACGGCGGCGGCAACAACTCCACGTTCTCGTGCAGGACGCTGAGTTCGTCGGGGACCGATACGTACAGCGCGATCGCGGCGGCGGTAGGCTCGCTAAAGGGCCCGCTGCACGGCGGCGCCAACGCGAAGGTGTGCGAAATGGCGCAATATGTGTCGGGGCGCGCGGGGGCGCGCCCGGCGGACGCGAAGATCCGCGCCGCGCTGACGGACATTCTGGACGGGAAGGGCGGCGACGGCAGCGGCAAAATCTACGGCATAGGGCACGCCATATACACGATGAGCGATCCGCGCGCCGTCGCCATAAAGCGCTTCGCCCGCAAACTCGTTGCGGAAAAGGGGTTCGAACGCGAATTCGACGTCCTTGAAGCGATAGAGCGCATAGGCGTTCCGCTCGTAATGGAGCGGAAGGGGAGGGAGCTTCCCATGTGCGCGAACGTCGATCTGTATTCGGGGCTGGTGTACAAGGCGCTCGGCATTCCGCCGGACCTTTTCACGCCGCTGTTCGCCATCGCCCGCGTCGCCGGATGGTGCGCGCACAGGCTCGAGGAACTGCTCTGCGGCGGCCGCATTATACGCCCCGCGTACCGTTCCAGCATGCAGCGCGTACCGTACGTTCCCATGGCGGAAAGAGGATCCAGCGCCGGCGCCTGTTGAGACCGCGGACGGCTTCCGGCCGGATTGGCCGGATTATCTTCCTGCTGCGGTTTCGCGCTTTTTCCCGCCGGCGAGAGTCTCTGCGACGTTCTCGTAGCAGGCGCGAATGTGTTCGTACGCGCTCAATATGTCCAGCTCGATAAGGACGCGCATCGGCGCGCCGTCGCCGCCGCCGCCGAGGCGAGAAAGCTGTCTCTGGCGCGTTTCGCGGATGAACTGGCGGATCGCGGACGATTCCGCCGTTATCGGAGAGAAGTCGGCCGTCAGTATGGAGGAGCCTTCCGCCTTGAGCGCCGTCGATACCGATCCGGCGAACGCCGCCACCCTGTCGTGAACGGAGAGAATCGCCGATTTGGAGTACCCGGACATCTCGAGGTTGTTGTCGCGCATCCGTCTGACCGTTTTCAGTATGGCCGGCGCGACATCGGAAATCGATTCGAATTCGTCGGCCAAACGCAGAAGCGAGCGGGCGCGTTCGGATTCGAGCGACGAAAGGCGTCCCGTCATGACGGTGCCGATGAACGCCGAAATCTCGCGCTGCACCTTGTCGAGGATGTCTTCGCGTTTCACTATGTGCGCTTCGTCGGCGTCGTCGCCGTCGCCGGCGAGAATCTTGCGTATGCGGTCCAGAAGGTCGGCGTCCGACGAGGCCATGAACGAGATTTCGCGGGATACCTGGTCGAGCGCGATGGCCGGTGACCGGTTGATGCGGGGGTCGAGTACCGTCAGTTTCGGCGTTTCCTTCGATTTGGCGGGTACGATGCGTTCGACGAGTCTGGCGAAACGTCCTACGAACGGCAGGAATACCAGCGTGGTCGCTACATTGAAGAAAGTGTGGACTGCGGCCATGGGAGCCGGTATGTTCGACGCGTAGCTGGGGAACGCCGCTTTCGCCAAAGGGATGACGACCGGCAGGAAGAGGGGAATCAGGATTGCGGCGCCGACTACGTTGAACAGCGTGTGCGCCATCGCCGCGCGCTTGGCCTCGGCCGTCGAGTTGAACGCCGCCATCTACGCCGTTATCGTCGTGCCGATGTTCATGCCGAAGACCGTTGCGGCCGCGGCCTCGAACGTTATCACGCCCTGCGCGGCGAGAGTCATCGCTATCGCGGTCGTCGCGGCGGAGGACTGCACCAGGGCCGTGAACACGAGCGAGACGGCGGTGCATTTGAGGAGGCCGGCGAAGGATTTGGCGTCAAGAGACTTGAACACGTCGAGTATCGCCGCGTTGCTCTTTATCGGTTCGACGCCTTCTTTTATCCAGTACAGCCCCATGAAGACGAATCCGAGCCCCAGTAGCGTAAGGCCGAAGTGGTGCCAGAACTCCCGGCGGACGAAAAAGTAGCACAGCGCGCCGGTCGCCACGATGCCAAGCGCCAGCAGCCGCACGTCGGGCACATAGGCGATTATCCACGCCGTCGCCGTAGTTCCTATGTTGGATCCGATTATCACGTTTATCGCCTGCGCAAGGTTCAGCATCCCGGACGAGACGAATCCGACCACCATCACCGTTATGATCGACGACGACTGGACCACGAACGTGGAGATCATGCCGGTGGCGATGCCCGCGAATCTGTTGGTGGTGGCGAGCGATATGAATTTTCTGAGGCCGCGTCCCGAAACGGCCTGCAATCCTTCGGAAAGGTGCTTCATTCCCAGAAGGAATGTTCCGAGTCCGCCGAGAACGGTAAGCAAAATCAATAGGCAGTCTTTCATTTGAACTCCCATGCCTTGTCTTCGAATCGTTTCATCTTGCCGATATTATACCAAAGATGGTTTTCGAGGCGGTTTTCGCGCGGTCCGCCCCGTCCCGGCAGGAGCGGATATTCTTCGCGCGCCGACGGGCAGGGCCTTACGATTTTTCTTTATGTCGGAGGTCGATTGTGGTAGAGTATTCGACGTAATGGCCGACATAGGCGCATTACGTATGGAAAGCGGAATTTCCTTACTCTGGTCCGCCCGCAAGGGCAGGTTGCAAATCGCCGTGGGTAATTTGCAAAAACGGAGTGCATCCCGAAATCCGGCCGGTTGACCGGATCCTTGCGGAGATGCAGAATGGTGCGGTAAGAAGATGGCTGGTTTCACTATCGGTTCCATGGATGAGTTGGACGATAGATTTTCCGATGAGGCGCGGATGCTCGCGCGGCTCGCCCCCAAGGCGAGCATGGAGGCGGTTCGCGCTGCATGGGCGCGCGGCCTTGGCGACAGGAAAGAGGTGCCTGTTTGAAAACGCTATCGGCATGTGAAAAAACGTTTTCCGGCGGGATTGTGTCGGCATGAATGCGGTTTGGAGGGAACGGGGAAAAGTGGATTCGTGGCGCAATTGCGCGGGAACGCGCCCATTGTGCTTCGGAGAGTTCCCCCAATCAACAATGTGCCGGAAATATTTATGGATTGAAAGTGCAATTTGAGATTGGCACGGGATTTGGATGCAAGAGTCGTAAAATTGATGCGCAAAACCACGACAGCGGTAAAAAATCCTATTGTTGCTGTCGAGCATAAATCGACGCAAATTATTGAGTTTTCTTCAAGGGGGACCTGATATGACAATTGTGTGTCTTGATATGGAAGGAGTGCTGACGCCAGAGAATTGGATTGCATTTGCCGACAAGGTCGGGATTCCAGATTTCAAACGCACGACGCGCGACGAGCCCGATTTCGACAAGTTGATGCATTTCCGCATCGACTTGATGAGGAAACATGGATTCACGCTTGATAAACTCATTGACGTAATCAACACAATCGAGCCATTCGACGGAGCAAAGGAGTTTATTGCCCGGCTTCGCGAGGTTTGCCAAGTGGTGGTTGTCTCGGACACCTTTGATATTTTTGGCCGTCCACTGATGCGAAAGCTTGGCTGGCCCACATTGTTCCACAACGATGTGGTCGTTGATTCTGACGGATATATGGCCGGATACAAGCTTCGTTCGCCGCATACCAAACGCGATACGGTCAGGGGCTTGCAGTCGTGCATGGGAGTCGAAACGATTGCCGCCGGAGATGGCTACAACGACCTTGAAATGATCAGGGCGTCAAAGGCGGGTTTTCTCTTTCGTGCGCCGGAGAAAATCAAGGCGGAGAACCCCGATGTGCAGGCGTTGGAAAAGTATGACGAACTCTATGACGCAATAGTGGAGGCGATGGAGAAATGAGCGACCGCATCGGAAAAACGGCAATTACGTTTGGCGTGTTCGATTTGCTCCACTTCGGGCATTTCGAATTGTTTCGCAGAATCCGCGAACTCGTCGGCGAGAGCGGCAAGGTTTATGTGATGCTTCAGATCGACGAAATGATTGCGAAGTACAAGCCTGGCTGCAAGAACATCTACGACTTTGCAACCCGGCAGAAGATGATCGAGGCGTTGCGCACGGTTGACAAAGCAATTCCCTATGACGTGGTTGGCGTAGATGCAGTGAAAGATGTCGATTTCGACATTCTTGTCGTCGGTCCAGAGCATACGAACGAGCGCTTCCAGCGACTTTTCAAGTGGTGCACGGAAAATGGCAAGGAAGTAGCGACCTTGCCTCGCACGGAAGGAATTTCCACGACGAAACTCAAGGAAATC
>JAFNRY010000288.1 GCA_017385345.1 Kiritimatiellia bacterium | reverse complement strand
TGGCATTGTCGATGTTGCCGCCGATCTCGACAAGAATGCCCTTCTTGGACGTGCTGACCGCATTGTTATCCCACCATCCGAGCGTGAAGTCGTTGTCGATGTCGGACGGGATCTCCCAGCGGATCGACTTGGCCGCCGCGCCGCCGGCCACCACGTAGGCGTTGGACGCCGTGTTCTCCGCTTCAATGCTGATCTCCGGCAGCACATTATTTACCTTGATGCCGCAACTGTCGCCGAGATAGTATTCGGCCGCCTTGCCGCCGCCGGACGGCAGGTCGGTGTCGTAGGTGCCGCCTTCTTCGGTGTAGGCGACGAACGCTTCGATGTTGAAGCGGCTGTTCTGCGTTCCGTCGAGATCCGCGAAGCTGATCGAGCGTTCGAGATGGTTCTGGTCGAAATCTACGAGATACCAGCCGGCCTTGCCGTCGGTCGTCTCGTCGTACACTTTCCGCACACCGTTGACGAAGTAGAAAGGCGCGCCTTCGGGCCCGCGCGTGGTCCACTGATAGCTGCTGTTGAGCGTCAAAACGCCGGGGTTCGTTTCCTGCCCCGTCACCTTGAGCGCCACGTATATCTTGCCGTTGAAATCTTCGTCGAAGTAATCGAGCTTCACCGCGATGTTGGTGGGCGACGACTTGGAGAGTTCGTTCTCGTTCACCTCGGACGGGGCGATGATCGCTACCGACGGACTTTCGAGTACGGTGAACGCCATCGTCGCGGAAGAGACGAACCTGTTGGCCGTCATGTCCTTGTCGCGTATGTCGCAGACGATTTCCCACTTGCCGCCGCGATCGAACTTGTTGATGAAAGCGTTGATAGATTCGTTCGGATCGCCGTCGATGACGGTGGTAGAAACGAGGTCGCGACCGCCGCTCTTGTAGCGGTACGCACGCCAACGCGTCTGGAATTTGTCGCCATCAACTTCGTTCACGAGGTCGTACTCGCCCGGATCGTGCACGAGAGCGAGAAATGTCTTCTCGGAGCCGAGCGGAATTGTCCTCGCGTCGGCGCCGCCCTCCGCAGTCCAGATTTCGTCGCCGCCGTTCATGAGGATCGTCTCGATGTAAGGCTCGACGTTGTTGACGGTGATCGTGTACTCGCCCTGGCCGTAGTCGCCGCGTATGGCCGAGCGGTCGCCGTTCACGAATTGCTCGTTGTCTATCGTATCATTGTCCGAAATCAACACCCTGAAGGAGTATTCGAGGCCGCCGCGAGTGCCGTCGAGGAACTTGATCGTCGTCGGCGACGACTTTTTCGCGCCGCTGCTCAGTATCTGGAGGCCCTTCAACTTGCCGTTGCGGTCCGGCATGCCGACGACGAACGACTTGCCCACCGTGTCTATCTTGTTCGTGTCGAAATCGCCGATCGGCTCGAGATACGCAAAGACGGTACTGTCCGCTTCGCTGAGTTCGATCACAAGTTTCACCGAATCATCGCCATAGCTGTCCTCGGAGACTTCCGCTACATCGACATCCTTCGCGGAATTGAGGTACATGTGGATCGTCGCGCTCTTCGGATCGGAAACCACGGCGGTGAACTTGACGGAAGCCTTGCGGCCGTCCTGTCCGATGCCGTCGTCCACAGGCGAAAAGACCTCGATCATGGAGACGACGCCGTCGGAGCCGGTCGGAGCGGTGTAGGTGATGTAGGGCGGCTTGCGCTGCGCCGTATCGGTGGGGATGGAGTAGGTCACCGTATTGTCGGAATTGGTCGTCTCGGCGTATCTGTAGAGCCAGCCGCCCGTTCCGTAATAATACCTGCCGGGCAGGTCGGTGTATTCACCCCTGTTGTTGTAGCGCTTGTAGAATCTGATCCTGTAGCCGTCGCCGTCGCCCTGAGCAGCGGCCCAGACGTCTTCGACCTGAATGTTGAACGGATACGGAACGTTGGAGGTGGGCGCTATGCCCGTGCCGTCGCCGTCCGTCGCCGCCGAAGTGGAGACAATCTTGAGCGCGCCGTCCTGTCCGTCCGGCGAGGCGGCGGAATCGGCGCTCTGCGCCACGATGCTCATCGTGCAGCCGACGTAGTCTTCGATTATCCCCTCCGCCGAAATGTCGTCAGGCACAGTCGGAGTGAAGACGATCTTGCCGCCGAGGCCGCCGGTGGAATCGCCGGCTACTTCGATGCTCGTCTTCTTCGCGAAGACGTAGATGCGCCCGGATATTTCCGTCTGGCCGGCTGGGATGGTCAGAGTCAGGGAACCGGCGCCGGTATTGTCGCTCGGGAATTTGCCGGTCGTCGAGAAGGCCAGATAGTCGGACCAGGCCAGTTCGGACGCGCGGCTGCTGGTGAAGCCGGGTTCAAGCGTGACTTGCACGTCGCGCTCGTAAGCCTGGGAAAGACGGACGCGCAGCGTGGCGACCGACTGCAGGGAGTTCGTGCCCGTGCGAGCGGTGACGGAGAAGTCGGAGGTGCCGTCGTCGCGCTCGACGTAGAGCGTCGGCGGCAGCTTGCCGACGCACTGCACGGGGACGGTCAGGTAATTTTCGATCTTCTCGGGCGTGGCGACGCCGTGGGAGAAAAGGTAGCCGGGGAAGGCGCTGAGCACGAGATTGCACTTCCCGCCGTCCGTCACGCCCTTGATCTTGAATGTTTCCTTCAACGCGCCGCCCGAAATCGTCACCTTCTTCATCGGAATAGTGACTATCTCGGGCGTCGAGGCGTCGGCGAAGCTGTTGGTAAACGTCACGAGGTCGCAGTCGGCCAGCGTGACGGCGTTTGTGTTGTCGCTCCAGACGTACATGACCACGCTGTCGGAATCGGACGCGGCCGCCTTCATTGCGATGGCCGGATCGGTTCCGATGGTGATGGTGGAATTCTCGTGGACGCTGCGCCAGACGGCGTTCGTGCCGTTCGCGTCGGCGTATGCCTGCGTCACTTCCCAGGCGTCGTCGAAGTCCAGAGTCTGCACGTAGATGCCGGCGTTGGAAAGGGTCGTGTCCGCCGAGCGGGTAAGGCCGTCGTTGGGCCTGTACTGCGGCTCGTAGGAAACATTGATGTCGAAGCGGGCGAAATTGGGCGTCTCGCCGAGATTGTTGGTCACCTTCCACGCACCCCAGTCGAACAGGAAGCCGCTGCTGCGCAGCTCGGAAGCGGGAAGGCCGTTGTCGCCCATGAGTACGGCCGGTAGCGCGAAGTCGCCGTTGCGCGTCTTGTAATGGAAGACGAACGTGGTATAGTAGTCTTTCTCCTGGCTTGCATCGTTGACGCGCACGAGCGTGGCCCAGTCGTCGTGGTTCTGGGCGCTCTTGCCGTTGACATAGAGACCTATGCGCGGTGGCGCCATGATCCAGTCGTTCGCCATGCTGCCCAAACCGGTGTATTCGAGACGCCAAATGCTGTTGGTGGCGTCGTCGCCGGCGCTGATGGTGCGGACGAGCCTAATCTTGAAATACACATCCTCGCCCGCGCCGAGCGGCGCGTCCTTCGTAGCCCATCCGTCCGTCAGCGTTTCGCCCGCGCTGTTGCACGGCACGATGTCCCAGACATCTCCCTTGTCGCCGGCGGCGTACGCGGCGCCCGCTGCGGCGAAGCCCGCCGCGAATGCCGCCGTCTTGAGAAGTTTGCGCATAGTCATCATCATTCCCCCTTCTTCCCTGAAACCGAAATATTCCTGGATGTGTTTTCCGAAGCTTTGGCGGCCGCCGGAGCCGGCGCGCCGGCCCGGATGCGAGCGCCCACGAGAGCGGCCGTCCGCTCCCTCTGGCGCTCGACCGCGGCGCGGCGTTTTTCGACCTCCGCCTTGAGCGGTTCGATTTCCGCCGGCGGCGCTTTCGCCGCGACGGCCTCGTCGAGCCGCCTGAGCGCCTCGTCGGCCTTCTTCACGAGATCCTTGCGCTCTTCCAGCCGCCTGTCGAGTTCCGCTCGGTACTCCTTGTCGTTCATGCGGTCGGCGACCGTCTCCGCGCGCGGAGAATCCTTCTCCTCCGTGCCGCTACAGCCGCAGCCTCCCGCCAGCGCCGCCGCCGCGACCGCGCACAGCGCCGCCGCCTTCCTCGCCATCTTCGTTCCCGCCAGCTTCATTTTACTCGCCTTCCTTCTTGAGCGGATTCTCTTTCTCCAGAACTTCGACCTGGTACATCGTCGGCCGCGCGTCGAGCGACCACCTCATGAACACGGCCGGTCTCGTGCCAGGCGCGTTCTTCTCGACCCAGTCGTACCAGCCGCCGGGGCTTTCGCGGTCGAGAGGATCGAGTATCT
>JAFNRY010000287.1 GCA_017385345.1 Kiritimatiellia bacterium | reverse complement strand
GTCCGGGAAGCTCGACAGGACTCTAATAAAGCACGGCATTTCGATGCGGCTTCCGTCGCCCGCGCAGATAATAAGGATGGACGCGCTGGGGCGGCCGGTGCCCGGGCAGATGTCGCTCGCTCTGGCGAGGCAGCGCATAGACGGCCAGACGGTGGCCGCCGGCGGCGGCGCGGCCCGTTCGCCGAGCATGGTGCGTTGAACCGCAAGGGCGGAGAGCGGCCGTGCGCGGAGAAGAGTTCCGGTTCTGGACGCCAGTAGTCCTTCTTGCGGCGCTGGCGGCGTTCACGGGCCAGAAGCTCGCCAGGGCGCATCTTTCCGACGTGTCCGAACCTCGTTACGGTTTCGAGCGCGAGACGCGCGCCCTGCGAGGCGGCATATACGATTCCACGAAAGACCCGGCGACGGGCGGGAACATTCCGCTCGTCAAATCCAGCGTATGCTGGGAATACCGCCTCGATCCGGTGGCGATGACCAACGCCCGGGTCCGCGTCAAGGGCGGCAAGCCGAGGACGGTGGAGGCGATGGCGCGAACCATATCGCAGACGCTCGGGCTCGACTACGCGGAAACACTTTCCATGTGCCGCAACACGTCCAAGAGGTACCAGCTGCTCAAGACGAGCGGCGACAGGCGCGCGCACGACATTCTCACCAACCGTTCTCTCATGGCCGGAGTAATAGCCGAAGAGACGGACGAGAGGAGATATTTCGAGGAGAACAGGCTCGCGCACGTGCTTGGCGGCGTCAACGCGCAAGGCGATGGTTCGTGCGGGATAGAGCAGAAGTTCAATTCGCAGCTCAAGGGGACGCCGGGGCGGATCAAGGGGGTCAAGGACGGGCGCGGCCGTGAGATCGTTGAGAAGCGCCAGTCGATCATTCCGCCCGTGCGCGGCGCCGACGTGTATCTGACGGTGAACAGGCATTTGCAGTACGAGGTGGAAAAGTCTCTCGCGGCCGGGCTTGCCGAATACGGCGCGGAAAGCGGCTGGTGCGTCGTGCTCGACGCGCGCAGCGGCGCAGTGCTCGCGATGGCGACGCTTCCGGGCTTCGATCCGTCCAAGGCGGGCCGCGCCAGGGAAGAGGACAAGGTCAACAAAGCCGTCGCGTTCACGTACGAGCCGGGCAGCGTGATGAAGACGATCACCGCGTGCGCCGCGATCGACAGCGGCTTCGCTTCGCCGGACACGCTGTTTTCCACGGACAGGCAGGAAAAGGACGCGGCCGGAAGGTTCAAGTACTACAAGCTTCCCGGCGACGGTTCGCATGTATGGGAGCCGAGGATGTCGCTGCGCGACGCGATAGTGCATTCGTGCAATATAGTGATGGGCAAGATCGGTTTCGACATGGGGCCGGCGAAGCTCGGCGAGTACATGAAGAAGTTCGGATTCGGCGCGAAGACCGGCATAGAGCTTCCGGGGGAGGAATGCGGAATAGTGCGCGATCCTTCGAAATGGGATCTGGCAACGCGCTCGCGCGCCGCGATAGGGCAGGGGATATCGGTGACGGCGATACAGATGGCGTCGGCGTACCAGGCGATAGCGAACGACGGCGTGCGGATCGCGCCGCGGATCGTGGCGAAGGTTGCCGGCGCGGCCGGGGCTACGGGCGGCGTCGAGGTCGAAGGGCCGCCGGCCGCCGAGCGCGTCATATCCGCCAGCGCTTCAGTGAAGGCGCGCGAAATGATGCTGGCGGTGGCTTCGAAGGAGGGCACCGCGCGCAGGGCCGCGCTGCACGGCTATTCCGTGGCCGGCAAGACGGGCACGGCGCAGAAGGCCAGAGGCGGCTCGTACGTGCCCGGCCTCTACCGCGCCACGTTCTGCGGCATCGTGCCTTCCGGCGTGGTGGCGCCGGAGGCCGGCGTCGCGCCGGTACCCCCGAGAATCGTCGCGCTCGTCACGCTCGACTTCGAGGAGCGCCGCAAATACCATCAGGGCGGCAACAGCGCGGCGCCGGTCTTCAAGAACATCGCGCAGGAGGCGATGCGCATTTTCGAAGTACCCCCCGACAGGCCTGACGAACTTCTGGATTGAAGGAGAGACGCCGGCTGGGGAAATGTGGTATAATTACAAAACATTTCCATAAACGGAAAGGAACAAAAGAAGATGAAGATGACATGGCAGCCCTCGAGGATCAAGAGGAAAAGGAAGATCGGCTATCGCGCCAGGAAGGCGACAAAGGGAGGCCGCAAGGTGCTGGCTGCGCGCCGCGCGAAGGGGCGCAAGCGCCTTACGCAGGTCTGACGCCGCGCGGCGCCTGAAGCGCCGCGTTTTATGCCGTGCCGGCACCGGAATGGAAAATACCAGACTTC
>JAFNRY010000286.1 GCA_017385345.1 Kiritimatiellia bacterium | reverse complement strand
GCTCGATGATGTCGGCCACGGTCAGGTGGTTGAGTTCCAAAAACTCCTGCTTCAGGTCTTCGCCCAACTGGTTCTTCAGCAGGTCGCCCACCAGTCGCTTGCCCATCACGGCCGCCGATCCCTCGTCGCCCAGTATATAGCCCAGCGAGGGCACGGCCCACTATCTCCGGACGGAGAAGAACGATGGAGAATCCGCTTGCGCCGTCGGCCGCCACGGCTAACGTTCTCCGCCAGTTTCGAATTGTCTCGGCTGGTGTTTCATTTGAAAATCCTGTTCAGCCACTCCACTACGTCGTCTTCGGTGTGGTGTGCGGCGACGCCGATGTCAAGGCGTCGCTCGATCTGGTTGGAACCGCGGATGGACAGTCCGTCGAGGACTTTCGCCTCGCGGCAGGTTTTACGGACGTCTTCGAAGAACCGTCCGGCTCCGCCGCCGCCGTGCGTGCAGAAGGGCGCAACCGTCTTGCCGGAGAGCTTTTCGCCGTCGAAGAACGTCGCCAGAGGGGCGGCGTACGTGCTGTACCATATCGGAGAGCCGATGAACACGATATCGTATCCATCGAGCGGGGGAACCGCCTTCAGCGGCGGATGCACGCCGGCCGCGCGCTCTTCGTTCGCCGCCTTTAGCGTTTTGCCGTACGGCTCCGGGTAAGGTGTCTGCGGCTCGAGCGGGACGAGGTCTCCGCCGGCGTGCTTTTGTATCCACTTCGCGACAAGGGCGGTGTTTTGCACCTTTGATTGCGAAAAATACACAATCGCGATTCTGCCTTTCGGTTTCGCCGAAAGTGCGACCGTCGCTTCTGTGGAGCGTTTCGAGAACATCCTGCAGCCGGTTATGGCGCAGACAATCGCGGCCGCAAGAACGCTTGATGCTATCAGTATCGTTTTCATCGCTTTTCCTTACAAGAGTGAAATCGCCGGACAGACGTTTTTCGAGTCTGGGTTTGTCCATTCGAACGGAAATGTGCGGCATTTGCCGGGCTTGACGGGATTGATCCGGCAGAGGTTGTCTGCCTTCAGATAGACGCAGGCGCCGTCGGGCCGGCTTTTCAGAACAAGACTTTTGCGGTCCGGCGCGATTTCCGTCTCCCGCTCGATGAAATCGTCTTCCGACGCGCCGAGATACGCGGCGATCCGGGCGATTTCGGCGCTCGAGACGCGAACGATGCCGTTCTTTATCCGGCAGCACGCTCCGCAGCATCGGCATTTGAAACCACGGGCCGTCGGATTGTCGTTGCGGACCGTTTCATCAGGTTTGCCGTCTTCGGTCATAAATCGTTTTGCCGTTCCATTTCCATCGCCGTATTGTCGCGTTTCGGTCCGTTCGATTTTCCCGGCCGGAACGATCGGCGACATTTTACCATTTTTCGCCGTTTTACATGCCGTTTCTGACTGCTTCGACCAGCGCGGAGGCCGCCGGAGAAAGCGCGGCGTTTTTGCGCCAGGCCAAATAGACGTCGCTGACGAGAGCGGGCGCGAAGGGCCGGAACACTACGCGTCCGGCGAACTCTTGCGGTATCATTCCATTGATGCAGACCGCTGCGCCGAGACCGGCCTCGACCATGACCGCCGCATTGTAGATCAGGTTGTAGTTTGCGGCGACGTCCAGTCTTCCGAAAGGGCGGCCGAACCATCCGGCGAGGAATTCCTTCAGCATCGTCTGGCGCGAACATACGAGCGGAATCCCCACAGCGTCTTTCGGCGATATGCGCGTCTTGGCGGCGAGCGGCGAATCCTTGCCGACGGCAAGCCCCCAATGGTGCGCGTAGGGAAGCGTCAGATAGTTGAAGCCTTCATACCGTCCCGGGCCGACAAGCACTCCGAGATCGAACGTGCCTTCGCGGAGATGGGCCACGATGTCCTCTCCGTTGCCGGAAGAGACGGAAAAGCGCAGTTCGGGGTTTGCGGCGCGAAGTTTGCGCGCGGCGCCCGCCACGAAGCGGAACGCCGGCGTTTCGCCGGCGCCGATGGATACCGTGCCTGCAAGCCCGGACGATCCGCCGGATTTCATCTCCGCCTCGATGCGCGCCGCGAGATCGACGAGATCGCCGGCGCGCTGCTTCAGCGCCATTCCTTTTTCCGTCAGTGCTATTCCTCGCGCTCCGCGTTCGAACAGTTTCTGCCCGAGTTCGTCTTCGAGCGCGGCGAGTTGCGTCGAAAGCGCGGGCTGCGAGACACGGAGCCGGCTCGCGGCGCGAGTGATGCCGCCCTCGTCCGCAACGGCGAGAAAATATCTGAGTATCCGCAAATCCATGCGATGTAGTATAGCATATCCATCCATAATCGCAAGTTATGGCGCAGGATAACAAATCGGTATTTGCTATCTCTTTGCAAAGAGGTTAGAATGTGCATGAATCAATTCACGTCGCGAGCGGCCGACCGGGAATGGCGGCAGATGGAGACGTGCGAAAGGAGGAAGCGGATGATGAAAGAACTGGCAACGGCGGCGCTGGTTGCAGGCGGCGCGTGCGCGGCGGACGCTGCAGGCGCGGCTCTACCTTTGGCGCAGGAATGGGACAAGACCTTTTCAAAGTCGGACAAGGTCGAGTACTGCAAGGCGATTTTCAAAAATCGTTTCGGCATTGCGCTCGCGGCGGATGTGTACAAACCGAAGAACGCCGCGGGCCGTCTCGCGGCGATCGCCGTATCCGGACCGTTCGGCGCCGTGAAGGAGCAATGCTCCGGGCTCTACGCGCAGACGCTCGCCGAACGTGGTTTCCTGACGCTTGCATTCGATCCGTCCTACACCGGCGAATCCGGCGGCGAGCCGCGCAACGTGGCTTCGCCCGACATCAACACCGAGGATTTTTCGGCTGCGGTCGATTACCTCGTCTGCCGCGACGACGTCGATCCGGAGAAAATAGGCATTCTCGGCATTTGCGGATGGGGCGGGCTGGCGCTGAACGCCGCCGCGAACGATACGCGCGTCAAGGCGACCGTCGCATCGACGATGTACGACATGCACCGCGTGACGGCGAACGGGTATTTCGACAAGGAGGATTCGAAAGAGGCGCGCATGGAGAAGCGCAGGGCGCTGAACGCGCAGCGCACGGCGGATGCGAAGTCGGGCGTGTTCGCGCGCGCCGGCGGCGTGCCGGATATCGTGCCGGAGGGCGCTCCCGATTTCGTGAAACGCTACCACGCATACTACAAGACGCCGCGCGGCTACCATCCTCGTTCCCTCAATTCCAACGCCGGATGGAACACAACCTCGGCGCTTTCGCTGCTCAACACCCCGATCCTCGCATACGCCGGCGAAATCGAAAGCGCGGTTATGGTTCTTCACGGCGAGAAGGCGCACAGCCGGTATTTCGGAGAGACGGCGTTCAAGAAGCTCGCTGGCGGCAACAAGGAACTGGTCATCGTCCCGGGCGCGGACCACACCGACCTCTACGACGGCGGCGGCAAGAACGTCATTCCTTTCGACCGTATCGAGGCGTTCTACAGGAAAAATCTGAAATGACGGCAGAGGAATTCAGAAAGACGATGGCCGGGGCGGAGTACATTCCCGAGGGGAGCGCGCTCCACCGGGCGTTCCACGCCCTGTCGCAGGAGGCGTTGAAAATCACGGCGGAATTGAACGGTTCGTACCATGCGCCCGAGGAGGTGCGGCGGCTGATGTCGGAACTGACGGCGAGTGAAATCGACGAAACCTTCGGGCTGTTCCCGCCGTTCCACACCGATTGCGGCAAGAACCTCAAGATCGGCAAACGCGTGTTCGTCAACGCAGGCTGCCAATTCCAGGATCAAGGCGGAATCGAGATCGGGGACGACGTGCTGATAGGCCCTCAGACGATCATTGCAACGCTCAACCACGATCCCGACCCCGGCAAGCGCGGCGGAATGTTCGCGAAGCCTGTCAAGATATGCGACAGGGTGTGGCTTGGCGCGCGCGTCACTATCTGCCCCGGCGTGACCGTAGGCGAAGGCGCGATCGTCGGCGCGGGCGCGGTCGTGACCAGAGACGTCCCTCCGCGCGCCTTCGTCGCCGGCGTCCCGGCCAGAATCGTAAGGAGAGTGGCGGAATGAAGATGGTGCGCGGATTCATGGTCGCCTCCGCGGCGGCGCTACTCGCCGGATGCAAATGCGCGCCCGGCGTCCGGAGCCCGGCCGCGGAGCAGGACGGGCTGCTCGTCCGGATCGCGGAGATCGAGGTGTTCCCCGAATGGCTCGACGCGTATCTCGCCGCGGCCGGAACGGTCGGCGCCGAATCGGTCGCGAAGGAGCCAGGCGTCGTATGCATATTCCCGGTGCAGAAGAAGGAGAACCCGTGCTCGATCCGCATCGTCGAGATATATCGCGGCGAAGAAGCGTATAGGGCGCACCTCGCCTCGTCGCATTTCCGCGCATACAAGGAGGGGACGCCGCACATGATAAAGTCGCTCGATCTCGTTCCGGTGCGGCCGCTCGACGCGGACGGCATGAAACGGATTTTCAAAAAATGCAACCAGTCAAAGGAGAAATGAAATGAACGGAAACTTCACGTACCACAACCCGACCCGCCTGCATTTCGGCGAAAACGCGATGGAGTCGCTCGCCGGAGAACTCGCCGGATACGGTCCGGTAGTAATGCTCTGCTACGGCGGCGGCTCCATCAAGAGGAACGGGATCTACGATCAAGTGGTCGCAGCCCTCGAATCCGCCGGAAAGACGATCGTCGAAGACGGCGGGGTGATGCCCAATCCCACGCTCGAAAAGCTTCTCGACGGCGCGGCGAAGGCGAAGGCGAACAATGTCGATTTGATTCTCGCCGTCGGCGGAGGTTCGACGATAGACTACGCCAAGGCGGTGAGCGTTTCGGCATGGTGCGAAGAGGCCCCGTGGCAGAAGTATTTCACGCGCTTCGAGGAGCCGTCCTGCCGCATCATTCCCGTCGGGAGCGTCCTGACGATGGCCGGGACCGGAAGCGAGATGAACGGCGGCAGCGTCATCACCAATCATGCGGCCAACCTGAAGGTCGGCAAAGTGTTCGGCCCGGCGGTGTTTCCGAAGTTTTCGATTCTCAATCCGCGTTTCACGTTCACCGTTCCGCGCCGCCAGATGGTTTCGGGCATCTACGACGTCATGAGCCATATCATGGAACAGTACTTCAGCGGGACGGACGACAACACCAGCGACCACATCGCCGAGGGGCTTATGCGCTCGCTCGTCGTCTCTTCGCGCGCCGCGGTCGAGAATCCCGGCGACTACGAGGCCCGCAGCAACATAATGTGGACCGCGACGTGGGCGCTGAACACCCTTATCGCGATGGGGAAAACGACGGATTGGGAGGTGCACATGCTCGGGCAGGCCGTGAGCGCGCTCACGGACGCGACGCACGGCATGACGCTCGCCGCCGTCTCGCTTCCGTACTACCGCCTGATCAAACCGCACGGGCTCGGGAAGTTCGCCCGCTTCGCGAAGAACGTCTGGGGTATTGCGGCGGAAGGCAAGAGCGACGACCGGCTTGCGGACGAGGGGCTCGCCGCGCTGGAGGCGTGGATGCGCGAAATCGGCGTAGCCATGAACATCTCCGAACTCGGCGCGACGGAGGCCATGATTCCGGATCTCGTGAAGGCGACGTTCCGGCTGGACGGAGGCTACAAGCGGCTGACGGAAGAGGAGGTGGCGGAGATATTCCGCCAAAGTCTGTAAACGCGCGGAAAAAAGGGGTTGGGAAATGAACAGAAAGGATTTCATCAAGAGCATCGGAGCCGCCGCCGGCGCGCCGGCGCTGGCGCTTGCCGCCGGATGCGGCGGAGCCGGCGGAGAAGACGCCGCCGGAGGAAAGGGGAATCCGTCGTTTCTCCAATTGGCGAAAAGCAGGTATTCCGTCCGCTACTACGCGAAGAAGCCGGTGGAGCAGGAGAAGATCGACGCCATTCTCGAGGCCGCGCGCGTCGCGCCGACGGCAAAGAATCTCCAGCCGTTCAAAATCTACGTGCTTAGGAGCGCGGAAGCGATCTCGAAGATCAACAAGCTTACGCGGTGCGCGTACGGCGCCCCGGTCGTTTTCCTCGTTTGCCACGACAGATCGAAGGCGTGGACGAGCCCGTTCGACGCCAACGACAATTCCGCGGTCATGGACGTTTCGATCGTCGGAACTCACATGATGCTGGAGGCGACGGAGCAAGGGCTTGGATCGTGCTGGGTGAAGTATTTCAATCCAAAGAAAGTCTCCGCCGCGTTCGGCGTTCCCGGCAATTTAGAGCCCTCGTTTATTCTTGACGCAGGATATCCGCTGAAGGGTGCCGCGCCGAACAAAATGCACTTCGAACGGCGCGCCGTAAAAGATTTCGCGGAGTATAGGTGAACTGGCGCTGCAAGCCTCCGAGACCGCACTTTGCGATCTTGGCGGCTGAAAACAGAAAGAAGAAATGCAAAAGAAAGGAAAGCGGAGGATGAACAGGAAAGAATTCATCAAGGGGGTTGGCGCGGTCGCGACCGCGGCGGCGCTCGGCAACATTGGCTTCGCCGAGGAAGGAAAGAAGAAAATGAGCAAGAGCATCGTCGTCTACTTCTCGCACACGGGCGAGAACTACTCGGTTGGCGTCATCACGGTGGGCAACACCGCGAAGGTCGCGAAGGAGATCGCCGCGCAGACGGGCGCGGCGACCTGGGAGATCAAGGAGAAGAACCCCTATCCCGAGAAGTACACGCCGTGCATCGAAGTCGCAAAGAAGGAAATGCAGGCGAAGGCGCGCCCGGAGTTCGTAGGCGCGGCGCCCGACCTTTCGGACTACGACACCATCTACCTCGGCTATCCGAACTGGTGGGCGGACGCGCCGATGATCGTTTATTCGTTCCTCGACAAGGCGAAGATTGACGGCAAGACGATTCTTCCGTTCTGCACGCACGAGGGGTCAGGGCTTGGCTCGACGGCGCGCAAGCTCGCGGCGGCGTATCCGAAAGCAAAGGTCGAGCAGAAGGGTCTCGCGCTCTACGGACACGTCGCGCAGAACGAGCCGGAAGCGGTGAAGAACGCCGTCGCCAAGTGGCTCAAGCAATTTGGGAAGTGATTCAGCCGCAAAGAACGCAAATGATTAAAAACCTCTTTGTGCTCTCTGCATCGCTGCGCCTCTGCGCGAGACAAGAATAACAAACCAAACAATGAAAGGACAGAGTCGTGACCACGCGCAAACTTGCAAACTTTGAAGTGTCGTCCGTCGGCATCGGCTGCATGGGCTTCAGCCACGGCTACGGCGCCCTGCCGCCGGAGGAAGAGCCGATCCGGCTCATGCGCAATGCGTTTGACATGGGCTGCACGCTCTTCGACACGGCGGAGGTTTACGGCCCGTTCGTGAACGAGACGCTTGTCGGAAAGGCGGTCAAGCCGTTCCGCGACAAGATCGTCCTGACGACCAAGTTCACGCCGTGCAAGGTGGGCGACCAGGACATCTCGGACGCGGAGAAGCTGACGGCCAAGGGCTGCACAAAGGCGTAACTCGCCCTGGCGTGGATGCTCGCCAAGTGGTCGCATGTCGTGCCGATTCCCGGAATGCGCTCAGACGCGCGCATCGAAGAAAACCTCGGCGCGGCGGACGTGCCTCTCTCGCCCGACGAACTGGCCGAGGTGGAGGACGCGCTTTCGCACATCGTCATCCACGGCAACCGCACGGACGAGGACATCCAGCGCATGGGCTATGTCAAGCCGCAGTGATTCCACAACAATAAAGGTAAACACAATGAATAAACTCATCATAGGAGGAATGGCAATGGCCAGCGCAATCATGGCACATGCGGCGGAGCTAACCGCCAAGGAGTCGGC
>JAFNRY010000285.1 GCA_017385345.1 Kiritimatiellia bacterium | reverse complement strand
GTAGATAAGATGTCAGAAGAGAAGAAAGACGCGGTGGCGGCGGAGGCTCCGGCGACGGCGGCTCCCGCTGCGGCGGCGCCGGCCGCCGAGGGCGGCGAGGCGGTCGCGAAAAAGCGCTCCGGCAAGTCGATTCCGGCCGGAATCGCGTTCATCCGCAGCACGTTCAACAATACTCAGGTGTCCATAGCGGACGCGAGGGGCGGGGTGATATCCTGGAGCTCGGCGGGCAAGGCCGGCTTCAAGGGGTCGCGCAAGTCCACGGCGTTCGCGGCTACGATGGTGGCGCAGGACGCCGCGCGCACCGCCGTCGCCAAGGGCATGCACGAGTGCGAAGTCAGGATGCAGGGCGCCGGCGCCGGCCGCGAAAGCGCGGTCCGCGCGATCCAGGCCGCGGGCATCAAGGTGACGGCGATCGTGGATTGCACGCCGGTTCCCCACAACGGGTGCCGTCCCCGCAAACGCAGGAGGGTTTGACGATGTCGAGGTTTACAGGTTCCAAATCCAAGGTCTCCCGCCGTTTCGGCGAGCCGATTTTCGGCAGGAGCAAAGAGACGAAGCGCCAGACTCCGCCCGGAATGCACGGCGCGAAGCGCAAGCGCAAAGTGTCCGAATACGGCCAGCAGCTGCTTGAAAAGCAGAAGGCGAAGTACATCTACGGCATGCGCGAAGGTCAGTTCCGCATCTTCTTCGAGCGCGCGAAGGCCCGCCAGGGGAAGACCGGCGACATCCTTCTCCAGATGTGCGAATCTCGCCTCGACAATGTGACGTACCGCCTCGGCATCGCGCCCACGCGCGCCGCCGCCAGGCAGCTCGTCACCCACGGCCACATCACCGTGGACGGCAAGGTTCTGAACATCCCGTCCTACACGCTCAAGCCCGGCCAGACCGTCGGAGTGCGCGAAAAGGACCGCCAGATGATTGCGATCGTCACTTCGCTCGAACACCGCCCCGTTTCCGCTTCCTGGCTCTCCTGGGACGCGACGACGATGACCGGTTCGTTCATGCAGGTGCCCGAGCGCGCGGAAATACCGGAAAACATCAACGAGCAGGCAATCGTCGAATTGTACTCCCGCTGAGTCCCCGTCCGTCCACACAACGTTTCAACCGGAGGTAAGAAATGCCTATCCGTATCAGCCGCATAGAAATGCCGAAGGAGGTCAAGATCGACGAGACCGCGACCGGCGCCAACTACAGGCGCTTCGTTGCGGAACCGTTCGAAATCGGGTACGCCCGGACCGTCGGCAATTCTCTGCGCCGCGTTCTCCTCTCTTCAATAGAAGGAGCCGCGATCACGTCCGTCAGGATCAAGGACGTAAGCCACGAGTTCTCGACGATCCGTGGTTGCCGCGAAGAGGTGACGGATATAATCCTGAACCTCAAGCGCGTGCTTCTCAAGACGTTCATCCGCGAGCCGCAGACCATCCGTCTGAAGGCGACCGGCCCGTGCACCGTCACCGCCGGGGACTTCGCTCAGGACAACAACGTCCAGGTTCTCAATCCGCAGCAGGAGATCTGCACTCTCGACATCGACGGCTCGATCGACATGGAGTGCGAAGTGCGCATCGGGCGCGGCTTCTGCCTCGCCGACGAGAACAAGCGCCAGGACCAGGAGATCGGCCGCATCGCGATCGATTCCATCTTCTCGCCCGTCACGCGCTGCAACTTCCTCGTCGAGAACACGCGCGTCGGCCAGCGCACCGACTACGAGAAACTCGTCCTCGACGTGTGGACCGACGGCCGCGTGGAGCCCGAAGAGGCGCTCAAGACGGCGGCGGCGGTGTTCCGCAGCCACCTCGACGTGTTCGTCGATTACGGCGGCCAGACCACCCTCGAGTTCGACGATTCCGGCAAAAAGGACGCCGGCGAGCGCGACCGTCTGCGGACGCTGCTCAACATGTCCGTCAACGAAATCGAACTGAGCGTGCGCGCGGCGAACTGCCTCAACAACGCCAACATCGCGACCGTCGGCGAACTCGCCTCCAAGACCGAAGCGGACATGCTCAAATACCGCAACTTCGGCAAGAAGTCGCTCACCGAGATCAAGGAGAAGCTTGTCCAGCTCGGGCTTTCGCTCGGCTGCAAGTTCGACCCGGATCTGCTTGAAACGAAGAAGTAAGACTGGAGTTCCAAAATGCGTCATCAGAGAGTAGTCAAGAAGTTCGGCAGATCGACGGAGCACCGCAAGATGCTCATGCGCGGCCTGGTCACGAATCTCATCAACGCGGAGTCGATCAAGACGACGCTTCCGAAGGCCAAGGAGGCGCGCAAGGACGCCGACCGCATCGTGACGATCGCGAAGCGCGGCGGGCTCGCGGCGCGCCGTCTGGCGGCGTCGCGCCTGACGGAGCCGAAGGCGGTGCAGAAGCTGTTCGACAAGATCGCGCCCGCCATGAAGGACCGCAAGGGCGGCTATACGCGCATCGTGAAGCTCGGAACCCGCAAGGGCGACGCGGCCGAGATGTGCGTGCTGCAGTGGGTGCTGCCCGAGGCGAAGGCCCCGGAGGCGGCGGCGCCGGCGGCGGAAGAAACTGGCAAGGAGGTGAAATAACGATGGCAATCGTGCTTAAGCTCAAGAAGGGCGAGTCCGTCGAGCGCGGTCTCAAGAGGATGAAGAAGATCCTCGACCGCGAGGGATTGCTCAAGACGATCCGCGACCAGCGCTACTTCGAGAAGCCGTGCGTCAAGGCGCGCAAGAAATCGCAGCGCGCCCGCATCCGCAACCGTTCGCGTCGCGGCCGCATGGAGCTGAACTGATCTCCGCAATCCGCACGCGCCCGGATGCGTTCCGGGCCCCGGTACAGAAGCCGCCTTCCGCGAGGGAGGCGGTTTTTGTATTTCCCTTCCGCCTCCCGCGCCGGGCGCGCCGCCGGAAGCGCGGTCCGTCCGCGACGCGTTCCATTTGGTATAATTCAGGCCGTTGGCCGGCGTCGCCGGCCAGCCGAAAGGAGAGAAGGATACATGGCTTGTTTCACAGTGCCGCTTGCAGGCGCGGCGGCCGCGGCCGCGGCGAAAGGGCTTCTGCCGGAGGGCGCGAAGAGGAATCCGTTCGCGGCGCGGCTCGACAGACTCTTCGCAATGTCGTTCGGCGGCGCCTTTCTGCTCGCCGTCGAACATTTGTACCACGGCGAGATAAGCCTCGCGCCGCCGTTTCTGACGGCTGTCGAAGAAGGGCCGGAGGCGGTGTCGGGCATGTTGCATGAAATGGCGACGCGCGGCACGGCGATGGCGGTTCTGGTCGCCGTCGCGTGGGCCGCGTCGGTCGTCGCGGAACTCGCTCTCGGAAAGAAGCGCCTATGTGCGAGCTGACTTCCATCGCCGCCGCAGTGTTTTTCGCGTTCGTCTGGAGGAGATCCGGCGGGCGGGACAAGGCCGCGAGGCTCGCCATGCTCTCTTTCGTCGGCGCTTCGCTGATGTGGGCGGTCGATTGCGTCGCCAGCGCCCTCGAAGGCGGACCGCTTCTCGATTTCTCGCGCGAAGACGCCGTCCTCGGCGCTATCGTGCTCGCTTTCGGATCCGCGCTCTACGCCGCAGCGCGGGTCGTGTATTGTTTCAGGCGTCCCGCGTCATGCGCAAGCTTGTAATAGTCGCCGGCAGCGGAAGCTATCCGCGGCTCGTGGCCGAAGGCGCGCGCAGGGCGGGCGTCGGGCAGGTCGATGTCGTCGCCATCAAAGGTTCGACGTCGCGCGCCACCTGCAAGGCGGCGCACAATGTCCATTGGATCACGCTCGGCGGAATCTCCGAAGGCATCCGCTGGGCCGGGCGCGAGGGGTACGAGGGGGCGATACTCGCCGGCCAGGTGTCGCCGCTTTCGCTCTTCCGCGGAAGGTTCGATCCCGAGATCAAGGCGGCCCTCGCTTCGCTCCCGGTGAAGACGGCCCACACCATATTCGGGCGGCTCTCCGAAATGTTCGACGCCGCCGGCGTTCCGCTCCTCCCGGCGAGCCTCTACATGGACGACGCCATGCCCGGCGCCGGCGCGCTCACGGAGCATGGGCTCTCGGAAAGCGAGGCGAAGGACGTCGAGCACGCCATGCGCGTCGCGGACGACATGGGGCGGCACGATGTCGGGCAGAGCGTGCTGGTGAAGTCCGGCATGGTTCTCGCAGTCGAGGCGTTCGAGGGGACGAACGCGGCGATACGGCGCGGCGGGCGCCTCGGCGGGCGCGGGTCGATTCTCTACAAGGCCGCGCGCCCCGGCCACGACATGCGCTTCGACATCCCCGTCGCCGGGTTGAAGACCCTCAAGACAATGCGGCGCGCCGGCGTCTCCGCCCTCGCCTTCCAGGCCGGCAGGCTCGTGCTTTTGGACAAGGAAGAGTGCGTCCGCTACGCCAACCGCCACGGCATCGCCCTGGCCGGAATGGAAACCTCCCTCCCCCCGGCTCCGCTCAGACCATGAAAATACTTCTTCTCGCCGGCGAGGAATCGGGGCTGATCTACGCCAACCGCCTCAAGGAGCGGCTCGCCGCGCACGAAATCCGCACCTACGCCGACTACGGCTTCAAGACGTCCGATCTCGCCGTCATGGGCTTCGTCGCCGTCGTGCGCCGCCTTGGCTTTTTCATGCGCGTGAAGAAGACGATGGAGCGGGCGGTGCGCGAATGGCGGCCGGACGTCGTCTGCACCGTTGACTACCCGGGAATGAACCTGAAGCTTTCCGCGTACGCGAAGTCGCTCGGGATCCGGACGCTGCACGTGGTGTGTCCGCAGGTGTGGGCGTGGCGCGCGGGGCGGATACCCGAGATCGAGGCCGCCACCGACCGGCTGTGCTGCTTTCTGCCGTTCGAGCCGTCGCTTTTCCGCGCCGGCTTCGCGGAGTATGTGGGCCACCCGCTGGCGGAACTCGCGGCGGAGGAGCGCGCGGCCGCGGCCTCCCGCGGCGGCGTGGAGTCGCCGCGCCCCGTGCTCGCGCTCCTCCCCGGAAGCAGGCTCGGGGAGATAAAACGCAATCTGCCGGCCATGCTCGATGCGGCCGCCCTGGCCGCGGGGCCCGGCGTCGAAACGGTAGTGCCGGCCGCCAACGCCGAGGCAGGGGAAGCGATAGGGCGCATCCTCGCGGCGCGCGGCGCGTCCACGCTCCGCGTCCGCGTGACGGACGGCGGCGCGCGCGACGTGCTCCGCTCGGCGAGATGCG
>JAFNRY010000030.1 GCA_017385345.1 Kiritimatiellia bacterium | reverse complement strand
TTGCCGGCGTTCCAGGCCTGGCCGACCTTGTCGCCGGTGACGTAGTAGCCGCTCTGGAACTGGTCGAAGATGAGCGCGTTGAGCTTCGCCGGATCGACCTTGCCGTTGGCGGACAGCACGGTTTCGTCCGCAACCACGTTGGCGATTTTGCCGACGATGCAGTACATTGTCTTGGTCGATACGACCTCCGCGAGAGAGCATTCCATCGTGACGGGAAACTCGTCGATGACCGGCGCGTTGACGTGCTGGGACTTGACGGCGGTGTAGCCCGTGCGCTCGAACTTGTCGGGCGTCTTGTTGCCTGTCGCGATTCCGAAATAGTCCGCGACGTCCATGTGCGCCTTGTCGGCGATGGAGACGGTGAACGCCTTCGACTCGAGGATGTTCTTCGTAGTTTTGTGCCCCTCGCTGATGAACAGCGCGATTTTGTCCATGTCGCATATCATGCCCCACGCGGCGTTCATGGCGTTGACATTGCCATCTTTGTCGTAAGCCGCGACGATGAGAACGGGCATGGGATATACAGCAGGGACGACACCCAGATTTTTCTTTGCCATATAGACGACCTTTCGCTTTCTTGTTTTTGTTTTGCGCGAGGAACCGCCCCTCGCTTCCGTGGAACGGCGGAATCATACTACAGTATGTGCTGTCGATGCAAGAAAACAATTTTTGCCGTCGCCGGAAGCGCGGGCGTCAATGAACGCCGGCTGGATGCGGACCTATGGTATAATTCCGCATGGAGATTCGCTACATGGAACAGGCGGGAAAAAGAATGAGAGTATTGATGCTCAACGGAAGTTGGAATCCGGACGGTTCGACAAAGGCGGGGCTCGACGTCATGGCCGAAGCATTCGCCGCAGAGGGCGTGGAACCGGAAATCGTCGCGACCGGCGGCAAGCCGATCGCCGACTGCATCGCGTGCGGGAAGTGCGCCGGGCTGAAGCGATGCGTGTTCGATGGCGACGCCGTGAACGAATTCGCCGCAAAGGCGAGGACGGCGGACGGATTCGTATTCGGTTCGCCGGTTTACTACGCGCACCCCTCGGGGCGCATCCAAAGCTTCCTCGACCGTCTTTTCTTTTCGACGATGAACGCCGATAGATACGCCGCGCTCAGGCACAAGCCCTGCGCGTCCATAGTGGTGGCGCGCCGCGCCGGAACGAGCGCGTCTTTCGACGTCCTCAACAAGTACGCCGGTATTTCGCAGATGATCGTTGTCGGCAGCACCTACTGGAACGAATTCCACGCGCAGACGAAGGACGACGTACAAGGGGATCCGGAGGGCTTGCAGACGCTCCGCAACCTCGCGCGCAACATGGTTTACGTGATGAAATGCTTGAAGGCGGGGCGCGAAGCCGGAGTTTTGCCGCCGCAGCAAGGCGAAGAGATATACACCAATTTCGTGAGATAGACTCGAATCGAGCATGGAACGGAAGGGCTCAAAGATGAAGAAAAAAGTGTTGATAGTTTCGGCATCTCCGCGAAAGGGCGGCAATTCCGACATTTTGTGCGACGAGTTCGCGCGCGGCGCAAGGGAGGCCGGGCACGATGTCGAGAAGATCCGCCTTGCCGAAAAGAACGTCGGTTACTGCGAAGGCTGCTATGCCTGCCGGAAGCTGCACAAGTGCGTGAAGAACGACGATGCGAACGAACTCGTCGGAAAGATGCTCTCGGCGGATTCCATTGTATTGGCGACGCCGGTCTATTTCTATTCGATGGACGCGCAGCTGAAAGCTCTCATCGACCGCACCGTGTCTCGCTGGGACGATTTCGGCGATTTCAAGGGAACGGAGTTCTGGCTCGTCGTCGCCGCGGCGGACGAGAACCGCGAAATGATGAACGCGACCCTGGAAGGATTGCGCGGTTTCATGCGCGACTGCATGGACGGCAGCATAGAGCGCGGCGTCATCTACGGAACCGGCGCGTACGAGAAGGGGGACGTCCGCTCGCTCCCGGCGATGCGCGAAGCATACGAAGCCGGGCTTGGTGCTTAATTTAATGCTTAAGTTGCTTAAGTAAAGAGCGGCACAATGGGCGATTCGGCCTTTCGACCGGCATTGAAAACGCAAAATAGCGTGTATAGACAAAAATAATTGCAAATTGCGGAAACGTGTGGTAGAATTGCGGCGAAGGACAGAAGAATAGCCAGATGTTCGGAAAACTGAAATCGTTGTTTTCGACCGATATCGGGATAGATCTCGGTACGGCAAACTCTGTGGTTTACGCCCGCGACAAGGGGATTGTCGCGCGCGAACCTTCTGTTGTCGCGATACGCGCAGGCACGAAACGCGTTCTTGCCGTAGGCAACGAAGCCAAGCGCATGCTCGGGCGCACGCCTGGCGATATCGTGGCCATAAGGCCGATGAAATCCGGCGTAATAGCGGATTTCGACATAACCGAGGCGATGTTGAAATATTTCATCGACAAGGTGCGGCCCAAGCATTTCTTCGGACGCGGCAAATGGTCGAGGCCCCGCATGGTCATAGCGGTGCCGAGCGGCATAACCGAGGTCGATAAGCGCGCGGGGGAGGTTGCGGCGCAGCAGGCCGGGGCCGGGATGGTGTTTCTTGTAGAAGTGCCGATGGCCGCGGCAATCGGCGTTGGGCTGCCGGTTTCTGAGCC
>JAFNRY010000284.1 GCA_017385345.1 Kiritimatiellia bacterium | reverse complement strand
GCGATTTCACGGCTTCGGCTTCGCGCCGTATTTCGTCCATCGTCAGGTTGCGTCGCGGAGTGCCCTTGTGTTGGATGCGGAAGTCGCAGTATCTGCATGAATTGACGCAGGTGTTGCCGATGTAGAGAGGGGCGTACACGCTGACGGTCTTGCCGTAGTAGCGCAGGCGCGCGGCGCGGGCCTTCGCGCGCATTTCGTCCATATGCCGGGCGGCGGCCGGCGACAGCAGGTTCAGAAGATCGTTCCATCCGGGCTTCCCGGCGCGGAGCGAAGCCTTCACGCGGGCGTCCGAAACGCCAGACGCGTATTCTTCGACTTCTTCTTCAGTCCATTTCAGCAAAGGAAACATAGTGGACGGGATTATATCACATCGGACTTTGATATAATATCCCCGAATGGAAAAGTTGGCAGAAGAATTGAACGAGAATCTCGGCGCGGCGGCGGACTTCCTCTCACCGGCCGGGTTGAGGATGTATTTCCCCAAAGGCGGCATACTCGGCCAAGGCGCCGAGGCGAAGGGCTGCGCCATCAACGCCACGATAGGCATGGCGTTCGAGGAGGACGGATCGCCGTTGGTCATGGACTGTTTCGCGAAGAGGATTAAACTCGGCAAGGAGGCGTTCCTTTATTGCGGCAGCTATGGTCTTCCGATGCTGCGCGACAGGTGGCGGGAGCTCGAGAGCGAGAAGAATCCTTCGTTGAAGGGGAAGCGTTTCTCGCGGCCGGTGGTCACGCACGCGCTGACGCACGGACTGCGCGTGGCCGCGGAAATGTTCGTCGCACCCGGCGATACGGTCGTGATACCGGATCTGTTTTGGGACAACTACAAGTTGGTGTTTGGGGAAGCGCTTGGCGCGCGGATCAGGCATTTCAACACTTTTAAAGACGATAGGTTTGACGCGGCCGCGATGAAGGAGGCCCTTCTCGACGGCGGCGGGAAGAAGATCCTCGTGCTCAATTTTCCGAACAATCCGACCGGCTACACCGCGACGGAGCGCGATGCGCGAGAGATAGTTGCCGCAGCCAGCGAAGCGGCGCGCGCGGGCGTCAAGATCGTGGCGCTTTTCGATGACGCGTATTTCGGGCTGGTTTACGAGGAAGGGGTGCACGGCGAGTCGCTGTTTGCGGACTTCTGCGACTTGTCGGAAAACATACTCGCGGTAAAGCTCGACGGCACTACGAAAGAGGACTATGTGTGGGGGCTGCGGGTGGGATTCATAACCTTCGCGTTCAAAGGCGCGACCTTGGCGCAGCTCGCGGCGCTCGAGGACAAGGCTGCCGGGAACGTTCGCAGCGGCATATCCAACTGTTCGTCGCTCGGAGAGCATCTCGCCCTCGCCGCGCTCGACGACCACGACTACGCTGCGCAGAAGCGCGCGAAGTACGAAATACTCAAACGCAGATATCTCGCCATACGCGACATACTCGCGCGGCATCCGGAATACTCCCGCACGTTCGAGACGATGCCTTTCAATTCGGGTTACTTCATGTGCGTGAAGCCGAAAGGCGTTGACGCCGAGGCCGTGAGAAGAAGGCTTGTCGAAAAATACTCCACCGGAACGATAGTGCTTTCCGGGCTTATACGCATCGCTTTTTCGGCGACGCCTCTCGATAGACTCGAGACGTTGTTCGAAAACGTCAATTCCGCGATAGCGGAGGAACAGCAGAAAGGAGAAACCAAATGAAGCGGTTTGCAACGGCGGCTTTGGCGGCTTTGGCGGCGGCGGCGGCTTTCGCCGCG
>JAFNRY010000029.1 GCA_017385345.1 Kiritimatiellia bacterium | reverse complement strand
GTGGAAAAGATAGTCGAGAAGACCGTGGTGGACGAAAAGCGCACCAGGGAGCTCGAAGGACTTCTCGCGGAGGAGAGGCGGCATACGGCCGAACTTCAGGAAAGGCTCGACGCGGCGGCGAAAAGCGCCGCGGAGCGCGAAGAAGCGCTGCAGACGAAGATGCTTGACGCCGCGCGCGAAGCGTCCGCGCAGGAGGGCGCGCTCAGGACGAGGATATTGGAACTGGAGGAAGAATTGAGACGGCTGCCGCAAACGGCGGCCGAGGTGGCCGACATCCAGGCCGCCGTCTATTCTCTCATGACCAACGAAGCGGAGGAGCTCTCTTCCCTTGTCGAGCGCGAGAAGAAGCAGGCCGAAGATTTCAGAAAAAGCCACGAAGCGCGCATGGACAGTCTCGTGCAGAGAAGGCGCGAGCTTCTGAAGAAGGCCGGAGCGAACATCGGGGAAATGACGCGTCGCGCGCTCGTAAACAGGCCGGAGGATCCGCGCACCGCCCAGCTCAGAAACGAACTCGACGCTTTGCGGCGTCTTGACGAGAAGAAAAGCCTCGCCGCGGAAGCGAAAATCACCGAACTGGAGTCGAAGCTGCGCTTCAAGGAATCCGAGGAGCGGCGGCTATCGGAGAAACAGAAAGATCTTGCGCAGCTGCGCGGCGAAGTCGTCGAACTGCGCGAGAAACTCCAGTTGCGCGAAAAAGAACTTGTCGCCGAAAGGCAGCGGTCCGAGTCCATGCGCCAGCAACAGGCCGTGAACCAGCAGACCCTCATGGCAAGGCTCGCCACGCTCGAATCGTCGTCCATCGGCACGCGCGAATCGCTTTCGACCAATCAGAGCAGAGAAGCCAAAATGGTCAAACTACCGAAATGGATGAGGTTGGGCCAGTGAACGCCGCAGCATGCGCGATTCTCGCCGTCCTCTCGGTTTTCGACTATCCCTCGCGCCAGTGGCGGCACGACGCGCTCCGCCGCGACTTCGCCTCCGCCATGTCCAGAGGAGACGCGCCCGCAATGGAGGCCGCCAGCAGGAAAGGCGCCGACCTTCTGCCTGACGATCCGGTATGGGCCTACAACCTCGCCTGTTCCCTGTCGCGGCTGGGGAGGAAGGACGAGGCGCTCGACGCGCTCGAAACGGCGATACGGCTCGGATTCCGCAACGACGCCGCCATGGCGGCGGATGCAGATCTCAGGCCGCTTGCCGGGGAGCGGCGCTTCGAAGAACTGCTCGACGAAGCGGCAGACACGAAAAGCAATCCGATTCTGACTGGGCCGCTCTCGGCCCGCCCCGCCTCCGGCGTACTGGGCGGAACGGTAATGTTCGGAGAACACAACCTTCTCTGGGATTTGGACTCGGGATGCTACAACCTGCTTCTCAAACTCGACAGACCGGACGATGCCGCAGTCGCCGGATCGGGCAATCTCGGAGACATGTATTTCAACCGCGACGGCGGCCATTCGGTTCTCGACACGGGGCTTTTCCCCGGCATCACCAGATTGCTGCCAGACGCCGAAGCGCGCGAGAGAAACTTCGGGCTGGATTTCCCCGATCTGCAATGCGGCCGACCGGTTTTCGGCAACTGCAGCCGCGCCATGACCGAGGGGCCGATGTGGCGCTCGCTGCCGAGAGCCCTCCTTACGACCGAATCCCGCCGGCTCCCCTTGATGCAGAGATTGTATTTTTCAAACCAGATATGGGTGTTCCCCGCCGTCGCCGACTGCCCGCCGGCAGGAACGAACGGTGATGTTTTCGCGTCGGCGGCCCCCTACTGGATAGCGACGCAGGGCAAAAGTTGGTCCGACCAGTATTATCTCAAGGCGGCGCTTGAAATTTCACGTTCGCTCC
>JAFNRY010000283.1 GCA_017385345.1 Kiritimatiellia bacterium | reverse complement strand
GAGTGCCGACGAGATCACGCAGGTGGCCACCATCTCCGCCAATGGAGACGAGGAAATCGGCAAGATGATCTCCGACGCCATGGACAAGGTCGGCCAGAACGGCACGATCACCGTTGAAGAGGCAAAGACGCTCGAATCGACGCTCGATGTCGTCGAGGGCATGCAATTCGACAAGGGATATCTTTCGCCCTACTTTGTCACCTCTCCCGAGGATATGGAGTGCGAGCTCGAGAATCCTTACATCCTGCTGTTCGAGAAGAAGATTTCCAACCTGCAGGACATGCTGCCGTTGCTCCAGGCGGTCGCCAAGACCGGCCGTCCGCTTATGGTCGTCGCGGAAGACGTCGAAGGCGAGGCGCTCGCGACGCTGGTCGTGAACAAACTGCGCGGCACGTTCTCCGTCTGCGCTGTCAAAGCCCCCGGATTCGGCGACCGCCGCAAGGCGATTCTCGAAGACATAGCCGTCCTCACGGGCGGTAGGCTCATCAGCGAGGATATCGGCATCAAGCTCGAAAGCGTTACGCTCGACATGCTCGGCCGCGCGAAGAAGGTGGTCGTGGACAAGGACAATACCACGATCGTCGAGGGTCTCGGCAAGAAGGCCGATATCGACGCCCGCGTCGCCCTCATCAAGAAGCAGATTGAAGAGACGACGTCCGACTACGACCGCGAGAAGCTCCAGGAGCGTCTCGCCAAGCTTTCCGGCGGCGTTGCGCTGATCAAGGTCGGCGCCGCGACCGAGGCTGCGATGAAGGAAAAGAAGGATCGCGTGGACGATGCGCTGCACGCAACCCGCGCGGCCGTCGAAGAGGGCGTGGTCGCCGGCGGCGGAGTCGCGTATCTGCGCGCGCAGAAAGCCATCGAGACCCTTGGCCTCGAAGGCGACGAGAAGGTCGGTGCGGACATCATCTGCCGCGCGATCGAGGCTCCTCTGCGCAAGCTCGTGTCGAACGCCGGCCAGGAGGCCGCGCTCGTGGTGGCGAACGTGAAGAAGTCGAGCGGCACGAACGGCTATAACGTCAAGACCGGCGAGTACACCGATCTTCTCAAGGCTGGCGTGGTCGATCCCGCGAAGGTCACGCGCAGCGCTCTCCAGAACGCGTCGTCGATTGCCGGATTGCTGCTCACGACCGACTGCATGGTCACGGATCTTCCCGAAAAGAAGGATTCCTGCGGATGCGGCGGCCATGGAGCGCCCGGCGGGATGGACGGCATGATGTAACGGAAACAGACCGCGGCGTGCCGCATGCGGCACGGGACGGAGCCCGCCGGCGACATCTCGCCGGCGGGCCTTTTTTGACGTTATGGCCGGCGGTTATGTGATAGAATATCCGCAATGATTTTATCGGTCAAAATCGAGAACATGGCAACGGTTGAGAGCGCCGAAGCCGGCTTTTCGCAGGGTTTGAACGTCTTGACCGGCGAGACGGGCGCGGGCAAGAGCGTTGTCGCCGGAGCGATAGCGTTCGCCGCCGGCGCCAAGGCCGGCAAGTCGATAGTCCGCGACGGCGCGAAGGAAGCGCGTGTCGAGGCTGTTTTCGAATTGCGTGGCGCCGCGGCGGAACGCGTACGCTCCGTTCTCGACGGCGCGGGAGTATCGACCGGATGCGACGACGGAGAAAGCGATGCCGGAATCCGGAACGGATTTCTGCGCATGGCGGTAGTGCGCACCGTGGGTTCGTCCGGAGGGGGGCGCGCGTGGATCAACAACACCCCGGCCACGGTGCAAACGCTGGCGAAGATCGGAGCGATGCTCGTGGACGTCCACGGCGCCGGAGCGAACGGGCTCGTCAAGGACGAATCTTTCCGACGCCGCGCAATCGACGCGTGCGGCGACGTGCCCGCCGGTTCCTACAAAGCCGCCTGGTCGCGCCTTTCGTCAATCCGGGCGGAAATATCGGGACTCGAAGCCGACGGACGGACCGATGACGAAATTGACATGCTCCGCTACCAGACGGCCGAACTCGAAGAGGCGGCGCCCGGGCCGGCCGACGACGATATAGGCATCCGGCAGGCGGCCGCAGCGCATGTCGGAGAAGCGTTGCAGCGGGCGCAGGCGGCGACCGAGGCGCTCGGCGGCGATCGGGGTGCCGCGGAGATTCTGGCGGGCCTCGCGCCGGATTTCGCATTCCTGGCCAAAGTGTTTCCCGATGCCGGGAAATGGGAGCAGGAGACGAATGCGGCGATTCTTTCCTTGCAGGAACTTTCCCGGAGCATAGCGGACGCGGCGGCCTCGCTTGATTGCGAGGAGGAGGATGCAGAAGCGCTCGACAGGCGGCTGTCCTGCATCGAGAGGCTCAAACGGAAATATTTGAGAGGCTCCGAAGGCGGGGTCGGCGGCGCAGGCACGCGTCTCGCCGCGCTGCTGGAGAGCAAAAAGGCCAGACTTTCCGAATTGGAGGGGCGCGGTGAAAAGCTCGAGAGACTCCGCAGGGAGGAAAAGGCAGCTTTCGAAGAAGTGCGGCGCGAGGGTGCGGCGCTGACCAGACGGCGCGTCAAGGCGGCGTCCGCGTTTTCCGCGGCGGTTACGCGCGAACTGCGGGATCTCGGCTTCATGCAGGCGTCGTTCGATGCGGTAGTCGAACCCCGCGATCCCGGTCCGGACGGATGCGACGCCGTGCGCTGCCTTTTCGCGCCCAATCCGGGTGAAGGCGCGAGAGAATTGTCCGACATTGCAAGCAGCGGAGAGACGGCGCGGGTCATGCTCGCCGTAAAGAGGATTCTCTCCTCGCACGACGGGGCCGAGACGGTGGTGTTCGACGAGATAGACGCGAACGTGGGCGGAGAGACCGGCCGCGCGGTGGGCGCGAAACTGAAGGCGGCGGCGGAGGGACGACAGGTCGTGGCGATTACGCACCTGCCGCAGACCGCGGCGTTTGCCGACAGGCATTTGAAAGTGTCGAAGAGCGTCCGCGGCGGGAGAACGCGCACGAGCGTGGCGGAGGTGCGCGGCGAAGAACGCGTGCGGGAGCTGGCGCGCATGCTCGGAGGCGTCGAAGGCGGGGCGGCATGGCGGCATGCGGAAGAGTTGATTTATGGCAAGAACGAAAAAAACAGTTGATGCGGCCGCAAAGCCGCAAAGGAAAGCGAAAGCCGGAAACGGCGCGGGCCGCATGGCCGGCGAAGCGTGGAAAGTCTGTTTTTCGAGCGGGCTTTTCGACGAGGAAAACGAAACGATGGCCGGCATCCTGCGGGAAGCGACGGGATGCGAACGCCCGCGCATACAGGTGGTGGCCGATTCGAACCTCGTGCAGCACACTCCGGGCCTCGGGTCGGCAATGGGTCGCTGGATATCGGCGCATGGGATCGAAATGGCCGGAACTCCCGCCGTGGCCGGAGGCGGAGAGAAGATCAAGTGCGATTCAATGCAGACGGCGCTTCGCATAATGGAGGCGGTGGTCGATTCCGGCATCGGCCGCGCAGATGCGATACTCGCCATAGGCGGTGGCGCGCTTCTCGACGTCGCCGGCTTCGCGGCGGCGAACGTTCGCGGCGGAATACGCATTGTTCGCGTCCCGACCACTCCAGCGGCCATGGCCGACGGGGCGTTCGCAGGCGTGGCTTCTCTCGATACGCAGATGGAAAAAGACGCCATAAGCGTTAAGAGCGAACCGTCGGCGATAGTGGTGGATCCGTCGTTTTCCTCCACCGTGCTCGACGGCGTGTGGCGCGGCGGCCTCGGCGAAATAATAAGGTGCGCCCTTGCGACGGATTCTGCGCTTTTCGGCAAGTTCGCCGAATCAGCCGATTATTTGCGGTGTCGCGACATAGACGTGCTCGGACAGATTCTCAAGGAATGCGCCAAGACGAGAGCCTCCCGTTCGCCGGGGGATTTCGGCCTTTGGAGCGCATTCAGGCTCGAAGCGCTTAGCGGCTACAAGCTTCCGCACGGATACGCGGTTCCCATGGGCGTCTGCATCGATTTGGGATATGCTGTAGAAAAGGGCATGATGAAGCAGGAAACGCGCGACATGGTGAAGAACTTGCTCGCCGACTGCGGCGCGCTCGATGGCGTGCCGCACAGCCACCATCTCCTGTCGCAGCCGGAACTTGTCGTCGACGGTCTGGACGAATGGGCGAGGCGGACCGGGCGCGATGCCGTTGCGATCGTCTCCGGACCGGGTGCTGTGGAAATCGAGGAGAAACCGGACCGGGAGGCTTATATAAAGGTAGTCAAGGATTTTTTGTCCGAGGCCATAGGCGTGTGACATTTATGGTAGAATAGCGGCGATATGAAACGAATGATTGCGCTTTTCGCGCTGACAGGGTCGCTTGCACAGGCGGCGGTCGTAAGGGATGTGAAGGTGGAGGGAACCGGAGGCTCCGTCCGAGAGGCGGGCGCGGTTTTGTCCCGATGCAGCGTCAAAGCCGGCGAGCAGTACGATGGAGCATTGGTCGCGGCGGACGTGCGCGCGCTCAGGGCGTCCGGGGAGTTCAAGGATGTATCGGCGCGGGCAAACGAGGCGGCGGGCGGGCAGATCGATGTCGTGTACTCGGTCAAGCGCAAGCTCCGCTACCATGCGCCCGCCGAAGTTTCCGGCAATGATTTCTACGGCGTATCGAAGATTATCTCCGAATCGGGATTGAAGGACGGGCTTTTGTACGGCGATGCGGATTTCGAGACTGCGGCGGTCAAGATAAGGCGTCTCTACGCGAAAAAGCATTTCATGAATGCAAAGGTGGAAGTTCGCGCCAAGCCGATG
>JAFNRY010000282.1 GCA_017385345.1 Kiritimatiellia bacterium | reverse complement strand
GCTGTCGCGCGTCATGCAGCCGGCCTTCTTCAGCGCCGCGCGCGTCGTTTCGTCAGCCGCCGCGATCGCCCTCGAAAGCCCGTGCCGTATCGCGCCAGCCTGGCCCGATATGCCGCCGCCCTTCGCGTAGCACACCACGTCGACAGCCGACATGTCGTAGCCGCTTATCGCCACGGGCTGCTTCATGTAGTCGCGAAGCGCCTCGGACGGTATGTACTGCTCGAGCGCCACGCCGTTCACGGTCCACTCGCCCTTGCCGGCGAAAAGATTCACGCGCGCCGTCGCGGTTTTGCGGCGGCCCGTGCCTGCGGAAATTGCCTTCTTTTCAGACATCTCTTATCTCCTTCTTTAAAGAGCGATTTCCACCGGTTTCTGCGCCGTGTGCGTATGCTCGGCGCCCGCGAAGATTTTGAGCCTGGTCATCATCTTGCGCGCTATGTTGTTCTTCGGCAGCATTCCGCGGACCGCCTCGGCGATCATACGGTCGGGATGGCGCTCGCGCATCGTCGCCGCCGTGAACTTCTTCAGGCCGCCGCGATACCCGCTGTAGCGCTGGTATTCCTTCTGCGTTTCTTTGTTGCCGGTGAGCTTCACCTGCGCCGCGTTGACTACTATGACGAACGCTCCGGCGTCAACCGACGGATCGAACGTCGGCGAATCTTTCGCGCGGAGTTTGTTCGCAACGACTACGGCCAACCGGCCCAGCGGCTTGTCTTTCGCGTCTATCAAAAACCACGGGCGTTTGTCGCCCGGGTCGGGTGCGCGATAGCTTTTCTGCATCTCTTTACCTCTTTTTTCGCGTATTTGTGCCCCGTTGCCGGGGTTTTGTCCGCATTGTCCGCGCCCACCACGCGGCGGGTCTGTGGCGGAAACCGGCATCCTCCGATTCCACATGGCCGAAAATCATATCAAATCTCGCTTCTTTGTGCAAGTAGCGATTTCTCCTGATTTTTTGCCGATCCTTTTCCATGTGAGCTGGAGAGGGGGCGCGGGCGAGCCGCATGGGACTCGCCGACGAGCCGCATGGGACTCGCCAACGAGCCGCATGGGACTCGCCAACGAGCCGCATGGGACTCGCCAACGAGCCGCAGGGGACTCGCCGACGAGCCTCACGGGGCTTGTTGCGCCGCCGTAAAAGGAACGGGCTCCCGGCCCGTCGATTGAGGCGTTTTTTCACCTTGTGAACGGATAAGATGCCTGTTCCACATCGCCTGTTGTATTCTCGCCCGTTGTATTTACGCCCGTTTCGCGTACGGCCGTTTTTCTTATGTCCGTTTCATGTCCGTTTCTCTCAAACCGCGGAAAAGTGTGGTATAATTAAGAGTAATGGCGGAGGAGATACTTGTAGCGAGATTTGAAGGCGGTGAATTGCGTATTCCCCCGAAGGCGAAACGCGGCAGCGAAGCCGTGCTCGCCGTGCCATTGTCCCGTCTTGTTTCGACGATGGTGAAGTCCGCCCCTCCGCCCGCTTCCACCGACTTCTCCGCTTCCGCTTCAGTCCCCGGCGCCGAAGACGGCGGATCCGCAGCGATGCGCCGGTCGCTCGAAGAAGCCGCCCTCCCTCTCCTGAAAGCGGCCTCTCCGTTCCCGGACGAGACGCCCGCCGTTTCCTGCGAGGTCGTCCGCGAGACGGCCTCCGGCGCGATCGCCATAGCTGCGACTCTTCCTTCCGGTTCGTCGGACGATATAGCCGACGCGCTCGACGCGGCGAAGCTGAACATTACGCGGATCGACGCCCTGCCGCTCGGCGTTTTGCGCACGATGTGGCCGCAGATAGCGCTGGGCGGCGCCGGCGACGCGCGCCGCATCGTGGCGGTCGCCGGCGAAGACGGCTATGCGCTTTTCGTGACTGACGGCGAAACGCCGGTCGCCCTGCGCGCGCTGCCGTTCGAATGCAATC
>JAFNRY010000028.1 GCA_017385345.1 Kiritimatiellia bacterium | reverse complement strand
TCAGAGACGGAGTAAGCGTTGATCTCCAAATCCCCTCCGGCTCCGCATTTGCCTGCAAATCCATGGCGATCGGCGACTGCAAATTGACGGCAGACTGCGACTGGACGGGGCTTTCCGTCGTTCCGGTTGTTTCCGGAACGGTCGATCTCGACGGATTTTCGCTCGCTCTTCCGCGTCTTTCGGCGGCAGAGGGCGCGACGTTTTCCAACAGCGCGGCCTCGCCTTCGTACGTGAAGTTCCCCGCCGGCGCCGCCGATTATCCGGACGGTCTCAACGAGCAGCTTTTCTGCGACGGCTACGACAATATTTCGCTTTCCGGCAACGTCGAACTCAGCGTCGAGAGGTCTGAAAGCGCGACATTCAGCGGCTGGGTCGCTCCCGGCGCAGGCGGCAAGAACGCGCGCTACTTCCAGACTGGCGGCGAAGTCACGGCTGTGAACGTCAGTCTCGGTACGAGCGGCTCGCGCGGCGAACTCGTCGTCACCAACGGCACGTTCGCGACGACGGAAGGAGGCTTCGTGTTCCTCGGCGCCAACGGCGGCACCGGCGTCATCGACGTCGGCGGGGACGCGACGGTGACTTTGGCCGGCCCGGTGAACGCCGGCAGCAATCTTTCCCCCCACGACAACCACGGCGAAATATACGTCCGCGACAATGGCGTGCTCAACGCCAACGGCGCGTACGGCGGCCGTGCGATCGGTCTCGGCTACAACGGCGGCTACGACAGGTCGTGCTTCATGGAGCAGAGCGGCGGCACGGTGAACGCCGGCGACAACCAGGTGGTCGTGGGCGTCGGCAACACCGGCAGGTACACGATGAGCGGCGGCGTTCTGAACGCCGGCAACATCCTTGTGGCGGAAACCACCCAGAACGGAACGTTCAATCAAAGCGCAGGCACGGTGAATACGAAATGGGAGCTCCACCTCGGCCGCTGGAACGGCGCGAAGGGCGTCTATACGATGGACGGCGGCCAGCTCAATGTCGGCACGCAAATGTACGTCGGGCCGGACGGATACGGATCGTTCGTGCAGAACGGCGGCGACGTCAAGATCCTGAACGGCGACGTGAGGCCGGGCCAAAACGCCACCGGCGTCGGCGTTTATACGCTCAACAGCGGAACGCTGCGCCCGAAATACTGGTTCCAGATCGGCTGGAACGGCACCGGAAGGTTTGTGCAGAACGGCGGCGAGGCGATTCTCACGGGCCAGAACAACAACTGGGTCTGCCTCGGCGAATCGAACGGCAACGCCACCTACGAGATGAACGGCGGCTACCTCGAGGCGCAGAACGGCGTCTATCTCAGCCACACCGGCGCCGCCTCGGCCATGTTCATAATGAACGGCGGCACGGTCGTCGTCCCGACGTTCGTCGAGGGAACGAGCGCGGCGAATTCGACGCTCGTCCTCGGCGGCGGCACTATAAAGGCGGCCGCGGACGGGGCGACTATCTTCAACAGCATCGACAACATCATCTACAGCGGCGACTTCACGCTCGATACTGACGGCAAGGACGTCGGCATTTCCGGCACCGGCTCCGAGACGGCGCTTTCGGGTAGCAAGTTCACCAAGGCGGGCGAAGGCACGCTCACGGCGGACACGCTCCCCGCCGCAAGCACGGTGAAGATCGCGGCGGGCACGCTCGCGCTCTCGAGCGGCGGCGACAACACCGCCGCCGGAGTCGAATCCCTCGCCCACCGCTGGAGCTTCAACGACGGAACGCTCGCCGATTCGGTTACCGGCAGCGCGGAAGGGACGCGCAATGTCGGCGACAACGCAATCAGCGGCGGCATGTTGCATCTTCCCGGCGGCGCCAAGAACTCTAAGCACGTCGATCTCGGCGCCAACCCGGTCGCGACGGACAGCGCCACACTCGAGTTCTGGTTCACTCCTCGCGCCAACACGGTGTGGCCCAAGATGTTCTGCCTCGGCGCGGATAACGGCAACGTCGTCGCTTTCACGCCCTTCCGCAACAGCAATGGAGGGCCTTCGGGCATAGACGTCGGGCCTAACGGCGGCACGTGGCTCGGAACCGGCACGCTCTCGACCGGGGTGAAATACCATCTCGCGGTCGTGTTCGACTTCAACAGCGAAACCGGCGCCACTACCATCAGGGCGTATTGCTTCGACACCTCCACCGGTCTTCTGGCGGGCACGATAGAGCAGACGCTCGAGAACTGGAAACTGACCGAGAAGATAACGCAGAACTACTTCTGCCTCGGCTATTCCTTCTGGAACGACGGCGACGCGAACATCGACTACGATGAAGTGCGCGTCTGGAACAAGGCGCTGACGCGCACGGAAGTCGAACGCAACCTGGCGACCGGGCCGGACGCGGCGTTCGAGACCGGCGACACGGTCCGCAAGATCGACCTCGCCTCCGGCGGCACGCTCGACCTCGGCGGCAACACGCTTAGGCAGCCGGCGATCGCCCTCGGCGGCGGCACGGTTCGCAACGGCACGCTCGCCGTGACGGGCACGATCGACCTGCACGTCGGCGATTCGCTTTTCGTGCACGACGGCGGCGTGCTCGACCTTTCCGGCGCGACGGTCAGGCTCGCAGATCCGGAGAATATAGAGCCGTTCCAGTTCATAACCTGCACGGGGTCCGGCCGCATATCGGGTTCGCCGACGGTCGAAAACGTGCCGGAAGGCTGGACGTGCTCCATCGACGGCAGGCGCGGCCGGATCAAGAAGACAGGCTTCGGCGTGTTCATAAGATAGCCAAAGGCGCAAAAAGGCGCAAAAAGCGATTGACATTTCCGGGGATATTTGAGAGAATATCCCTTGTAGCACCCGTGGTGAAATTGGCATACACGCCAGATTCAGGTTCTGGTGCCGCAAGGTGTGTGGGTTCAAATCCCACCGGGTGCACCAACAGACGGCCCCTTCGTCTATCGGCTAGGACATCTGGTTCTCATCCAGGCAAGAGGAGTTCGACTCTCCTAGGGGCTGCCAAAGGCAACGGCAGCGCGAGTGAAAAAGCTTGTAAAACTGGCGGCGCGGGCGGCGGGGGTTCTCCTCGCCGCTATTTGCATTTTCGCCGCTTCGCTTTTCTTTCGCGAACAGTCCCTCCCGCGCTGCATCCTCGACCGCATCGAAGAGCGGCTTTCGCCTCCGGGCTTCAAACTCCGCTGCAGGAACGTTTCGTTCGGCTTCAGGCACGGCCTGCGCCTCGATTCCGTGAGGTTCTCCGATCTTTCCAAGGGCGTCGGGCTCGGCGACTGCATATTCACGGCGGCCCACGTCGATATCCATTTCATCGAGCGGACCGTGCGCATAGACGAAGCGAGATACCCGCGCCTGCCGGATTCCTGGTATCTTCCGCTGACCGAGCCGCCCAAACCGCTGCGGCTTGATTTCGAAATACCGGACCTGCCGGAGTTCACGCTCGTCCTCGACAGGCCGGACATACTCGGCATAGCGCCGTCGTCAGCGACGGCGGCCGTCCGTTGCGGCGGCGGCAAGGCTGTGTTCGACGGCGTGGAGGTCGTAATCCCCGAAAGCGGGGCGGATTCCGTATTGCGCGGGCGCTGGACGGTCGATTCGCGCGCAATGCGCCTGCGCGGCGATCTGCGCGGTTCGGTGCGGCCGGAGAGGATCAGGCCGCTGCTCGTCGCAATGGACATTCCCTGCGCCGTCGCCTACATGGACGCCTTCACGGAGCTGCCGTCGCCTGTGCCGGCGGTGTTCGAGCTGGAGGCCGGGCTGGAGACGCAGGACGTGGAGTTCACCCTCGAGCTTTCGCCGGCCATGGGGCGGTACAACGGCGCGGCGCTGGAACGCGCCGCGGGGACGCTGCGGTTCTCGTCGCGCATACCGTACGGCGCGTCGAAGAGGCCGCGCACGGCGGACTGGGAATGGCGCGACAACGTGTTTTCCGTGCATCTGCCGCTGGCCGTGGACGCCGAAGGGAGAAAGCTCGAGGGGGACGTCGAGATCGGCAACAAATCGGGCAGGTACCGCGCCGTGTACGATGTGAAGAGCGGCCTCGCGCTCGGCGACATCGCGAAGATCGCGGAAGTCGTGCCGGAAACGGCGCTTCAATGGGTGGAATGCGAGACTCCGCCCGTCGCGACGCTTTCCGGCACAAGCGCGACGGAGGCGGACGACTGGAAGGCGAACGACCTGCGCGGCACCGTGGCGCTCGAGCGCGGCGCGGTTCGCGGATTCCGCGTGCGCAATCTGGCGGCGGAGTGGACCCTTTCCGGCGACCGGCTCGAAGGGGCCGGGAGGGCGCGCGGCAAGACGGGGGGCAGAATATCCTGCGAGGGAGGCATTTCGCTGGGCGGGTTCGCCGCGGACGCGCCGATGGATTTCACGGCCAGATGCGTTTACAAGGGCGGCTCCCTCGAAGAGACCGCGGACCTCCTGCCGTTTGATCCGGGCGAGCGCAAAGGCCGCGTGGACGGATGGCTGGAGGTTTCCGGCACGGCGGGGACGAACGTCTGGAGGACGCTCCGCGGCAAAGGCTCGGTCTCGGTGACGGAAGGGCGGCTGGCGCGCGCGAAGCTTTTCGTCGGGCTTACGGACATTCTCGCCGACAAGGTGGCGGGGATTTCGTTCCTCGTGAACCAGACCGACGCCTCGGCCGACTTCACCATAGAAAACGGAGTCGTGTCGTCCGACAACGTCTATCTGCAGGGCGGACTCGTGTCGGTGAAGGGGTGGGGCACGTACGATCTCGCGGAGGACAGGCTCGACTTCACCGTCCGCGTGCAACTGCTGAAGAAGGATTCCGTGGCCGGCATGATACTGCAGCCGGTGACGTGGCCGTTCACGAAGTTTCTGTTCGAGTTCCGCCTGACTGGGCCGGCGGCGGATCCGGAATGGAGCTACATAAAGCCGCACGAAAGGATATTCTGAACATGAACACGGCGAGCCCGTCGGCGGTAAAGGCGTGGTGCATAGAGAATTCGTTCCATCCGAACAGGACGCTCGGGCAGAACTTCCTCGTGGACGGGAACGTGACGCGTGCGATCGCGGCGGCGGGGCTTGCGG
>JAFNRY010000281.1 GCA_017385345.1 Kiritimatiellia bacterium | reverse complement strand
GGTTATCTTAGGCCCATTCCGCTTATGCCGACAAAAATGGCGATAATTGATAATTTTGCATTTTCCGGAAAAAGATCAAAATGTGCAATTATCGATTGCGGGGATTTTACCGGCGTTTCGCGCCGGAATATACGGGCCAAGGCGGCTAACGCGGCGGCGGCATTTTCGCCGCCGAAGTTCGCCGCCGCCGCGTAAGGTCGTTGGAGACATAAAAATCGCATTAATGTTATCTGCAATTTATTGGCTACTATTCCAGATTTTCAAGGAATTATCCTGTCGCGAAATTTTGCGGCGCCGGATTGCGGCCAAAAATGTTCACGATCATCCGGGAAAACGTTCTCGAAGGTTTGGTCAAATGATCCTGAAGGTTTGGTCAAATGATCCTGAACGTTTAACCAAACCTTCGAGAACGTTTTCCCGGAAGATCACGGTCGTCCGGCGGAAACATCTCGTTCTGAAAGAAGAGACTGTTGCATAATTTGCAAAAACGTATTTTTGCAAAATGTGAAGTTATCGGCGTTTGCGTCAGGTCAGAACGTAGCGGCGACAATGCGTTCGCGTCCGTCGGAAGGCGAGTATATCCGGTGGACGAGGCCGCCGCCGTCCGCCGGGGCGGCTTCGGCGCGCAATTCCTCCCCGGCAGTGGTTTCGCTGCGGAACACAATGTCGAGCGAATGCGCCGCCGGCGCGTTTTCAAGCAACCATGCAATATAACGGACGTTGTTGACGTGGCCGTTGAGGTCGATGTCGCTTTTCAACGCCCTGAAGTCGAAGGAGGCCGCGGGGGGAACGTCGCGGCCGAACTTGGGCCTTGGTGAGTGCGTTTCGCCGAACACCGGCGGGCGCACGTCGTTAGCGGCGGCGGCCACGCTGGAGGGGACCGAGACGAGAGAGCGCGTTTTCAGGTCGATAATCGCCCATTCGCTTGTCGCCTTCCCGATTTCTTCGCTTTTTGCGTCGGAAACGACGAAGTCTCTGCACGCCGAGACGCGCTTTATGCCGCGCGGATAGGTCAGTATCGAAAACTGCTCGTTCCACGCCGGGAAGCGCGTCATTTCCACTTTCAGCCTCGCCAGCACCCATGTTTCGTGCATTCCGGCGTGCTCGAAGTCGGTGCGGGAAAACGAAAGCGATTCCGCGTGCATGCTTGCCGTTTCCTGGAGGTAGTTGCAAATGGAAGGGAGCGTAGCGAGCCCGTCCGCCCCGCATTCGTACGATCTCACGTTCCAGCTGTATGTTTCATGCGTGTCTGACATACCGTATATTATACCACGACCCATGATTATGCCACGACATGGATGGCTCTGTCATGGCGCTGCGAAATGAATGCCAGAAGGATTTCGATGAGGATCCGATATTTTGATATAATATTACCTTAAAAGCAATCTGGTGGATCAGAGACTGGAAGGTTTAGCAAGACTGGAAGGTTTAGCCGAGGACAAGACGATGGGTTCGATAAAGATTCACGATGGGCCGGTAGCGGTGCGCGGGGAGCGGCCTGCGGCGCGCGGCGAGACTGTGGCCGGCGCCGCAGGTGGCGGACGCACGATTTCGAGTCGGATTTTCGCGGAGCACGGCGGAATTTCCGGCGGTTTGCTTTCGCTGAAGTTCGACGCGCTGATTTCGCACGACATAACATACGTCGGCATCATACAGTCGGCCGTGGCGGCGGGTCTTGAGAAGTTTCCCGTTCCCTACGCGCTGACAAACTGCCACAACAGCCTCTGCGCGGTTGGCGGAACCATAAACGCGGACGACCACATGTTCGGTCTTTCGGCGGCCAAGCGGTTCGGCGGCATATACGTTCCGCCGAATCTCGCGGTGATCCACCAGTTCGCGCGCGAGGAATTGTCCCGTTGCGGCGGGATGGTGCTGGGGTCCGACAGCCACACCCGGTACGGCGCGCTCGGGACGATGGGCGTGGGCGAAGGCGGCCCCGAACTCGTCAAGCAGCTTCTCGGCGATACGTGGGACGTGCGCCGGCCGCGGACCGTGCTGGTGTGGCTCGCGGGTTCGCCGCGGCGCGGGGTCGGCCCCCACGACGTCGCGCTCGATCTGTGCCGCGCGGTCTATGCGAACGGGTTCGTTAAAAACGCGGTGCTCGAGTTCGCCGGCCCCGGGATTGCGGCGCTCGACATGGACTTCAGGCTCGGGCTCGATGTCATGACGACCGAAACGGCCTGTCTTTCGTCGATATGGGAGACGGACGACGCGGTGGAGGAGTTTTACGCTATCCACGGCCGGCCGGAGGCGTACAGGCGGCTTTCCGTCGAGGAGGGCGCGGAATACGACGGGCTGGTCGAGATCGACCTGTCGCTCGTCGAGCCGATGGCGGCGCTGCCGTTCCATCCGTCGGAGGCGGTGACGGTGAAGGAGCTGGCGGAAAACGCCGGCGACATTCTGCGCGAGACGGAGAAGCGCGCGGCGGCGCTTTACGGAGCCGGCCGCGCGCCGCGGCTGACCGGGCTACTCGAGGGCGGGCGGCTGCGTTTTCAGCAGGGCGTTATAGGCGGATGCGCCGGCGGCATGTATTCGAACATGGCCGAGGCCGCGGCGATACTCGAGAGCGCGGAGGGCGGATGCGGCGATTTCGAACTGGCGGTGTACCCGCCGTCGGCGCCGGTAGATCTTGAATTGACGCGCAACGGGGTGCGCGAGCGGCTCTCCGCTGTGGGCGCGGTGTTCAAGCCGTGCTTCTGCGGACCGTGTTTCGGCGCCGGCGACGTGCCGGCCGACGGCACGCTCTCCGCGCGCCACGTCACGCGCAATTTCCCGAACCGCGAGGGTTCGCGGCCGGGCGACGGACAGTTCGCGGGCGTAGTGCTCATGGACGCGCGCAGCATAGCCGCGACGGCGCGCAACGGCGGTTTCGCGACTCCGGCGACGGAGGTGGAGTACGAAGCGCCGCGGCCCGCGGAGCGCCGGTACGACAAGATGCCGTACTCCGCGCGCGTCTATTGCGGTCTGGGCCGTCCTTCTCCGGAGACGCCGCTGCGCTACGGGCCGAACATCGTGCCGTGGCCCGAAACGCCGCCGCTGGCGGAGAATCTGCTGTTGCGGGTGGCGTCCGTCCTGCGCGATCCGGTGACCACCACGGACGAATTGATACCTTCCGGCGAGACGTCGAGCTACAGGTCGAATCCGACGAAACTCGCGGAGTTTGCGCTCTCGCGCCGCGATCCCGGCTACGTGGCGCGCGCGAAGGAGGCGCGCGCGATGGAGGAGGAGCGCCGCGCCGGGCGCGTGCCGCCCGAGGCGGCGGGCGCCCTCGCCGCATGCGGCTTCGGAGGCGGAGCCGGTTCGTTCGCAATCGCCTCCACGATTTTCGCGGAGCGTCCCGGCGACGGATCGGCGCGAGAGCAGGCCGCTTCGTGCCAGAGGGTTCTGGGCGCGGGTGCGAACATATGCCGCGACTTCGCGACGAAGCGCTACCGCTCCAACTGCATCAACTGGGGAATGCTTCCGCTTACGCTTCCGGCGGATTCAGCCTTCGACTGCGAGACGGGAGACTGGATCTTCATCCCGGGCGCGAGACGCGCCGTGGAGACCGGCGCCGAAAGGCTCGAGGCGTTCGCCGTGCACGGCGGCGCCGCGTCCCCCGTCGCGTTCGAATTGAAGGGCCTTTCCGCCGAGGAGAGGGGCGTTCTCCTCGCCGGAAGCCTCACAAACGCGTACAGAAACAGAAAAGCAAACGGAAAAGCCGGCGCATGAAGCGGGAAACGAGAATAAGAATGGCCAACCCGGTCGCCGAGATGGACGGCGACGAAATGACGAGGATTCTCTGGGCTTTGATAAAAGAGCGGCTGCTGGAGCCGTTCGTGGAGCTCCGGACGGAATATTACGATCTCGGGCTGAAAAACCGAGACGCCACGGACGACCGCGTGACGCGGGAAGCTGCGGAGGCGACGGCGAGGCTGCGCGTCGGCGTCAAGTGCGCGACGATAACGCCTAACGCCCAGCGGGTCGAGGAGTACGGTCTTAAGAAGATGTGGCCTTCGCCCAACGGGACGATCCGCGCCATACTCGACGGGACCGTGTTCCGCGCGCCGGTTCCTTGCCCCGGCGTTCGGCCGTACATACCGGGATGGACCAAGCCGATATACGTGGCGAGACACGCGTACGCGGACCTGTACAAAGACGCCGAAATGCGAATAGACCGCCCCGGGAAGGCCGAACTCGTCTTCACGC
>JAFNRY010000280.1 GCA_017385345.1 Kiritimatiellia bacterium | reverse complement strand
GTTTACGCCGATGTTTCCGCGATCGTGGATCCGGACGGCGTCCGATTCCCGGTTCCGCAGGACATGTGGGGGATATTTTTCGAGGATATCGACCTGTCCCTCGACGGCGGTATATATGCCGAGCTCGTCCGCAACGGCGGTTTCGAGGACGGCGAGAACAAGTACCGGAAGCAGAGGTCGATCGGCTGGTGGAAGACTTTGGGGCGCGCGACGATCGAGACGGGTTCGGAGAGGCCGGTGTCGGCGAAGAATCCGCACTACATGAAGATCGAGGCGCTGCCGGGCGGCGGCGCCGCCAACGAAGGCTTCTTCGGGATTGGAGTGGAGAAGGGCGCGAAATACCATTTCTCGGCGGCGATGCGCGGCAGCGCCGCCGGCGGAGTCGAAGTGTCGCTCGAATCTCCCGGCAGGGTTCTGGCCAAGGGGCGCGTCGATGGCGTCGGCCCGGAATGGAAGACTTTTTCGCTCGAACTTTCGGCCGAGGCGACGGATCCGGACGCGAATCTCGTCTTGCGCCTTCCCTCCGGCGGCAGCCTACGCCTTGATTGCGTGTCGTTGATGCCGGCGGCCACCTACGGGAAAAGCGGGCTTTTCCGCAAAGATTTGATGGAAAGGCTCGCCGCGCTGAAGCCGTCGTTCGTGCGCTTCCCGGGCGGATGCTGGGTCGAAGGCGACACGATGAAGGAGGCCTACCGCTGGAAGACCACGCTTGGCGACCGCTGGGAGCGCCGCACGCAGTGGAACCTGTGGGGTTATTGGTCGTCCAACGCCGTCGGCTTCCATGAATATCTGCTGCTCTGCGAAGAGCTCGGCGCCAAGGCGCTCTTCTGCATCAACTGCGGGATGAGTCACAAGGAGAACGTGCCGCTCGACCGGATGGGCGAGTATGTGCAGGACGCGCTGGACGCCATAGAATACGCCAACGGCCCCGCCGATTCGAAGTGGGGCGCGGTGCGCGCCGCCGCCGGGCATCCGGAGCCTTTCCGTCTGGAGTATCTGGAAATCGGCAACGAGAACGGAGGCAAGGCGTACCATGAACGCTACGCCTTGATCCACGACGCCGTGACGAACAGGTATCCGGACATCAAAATCGTCTCCGACCTGTGGCGCGGCCATGTCGAAGGCCGTCCGCAGCATATCCGCGACGAGCATTTCTACCATTCCCCCGACTGGTTCATGGCGGCGGCGAAGATGTACGATTCGCGCCCCCGCGGCGAGTACGAAGTGTTCGTGGGCGAATACGCCGTGACCCGCGGAACCGGCAGATGGGGAAGCCTCCGCGCCGCCATCGGCGAGGCCGCTTTCATGTGCGGCCTCGAGCGCAACGCCGATCTCGTCAAAATGGCCGCCTACGCGCCGCTCTTCGCCAACGCCAAACACACGGCGTGGACGCCGAATCTCATCTATCCGACGACGGATGGCAATTTCGTCAGCCCGAGCTGGCACGTCCAGAGGCTTTTCAGCGCGTTCCGCGGGAAGGACGTTCTCGCGGTCGAAACGGTATGCGGAAAGTTCATGAACGGCGAGAAGGAGTCGAAGGAGTGCGACGAAGTCGTGTGCTCGGCCGTCCGCGACGGGGACGGAAGCGTGATTCTCAAAATCGTGAACTGCACCGACAGGCCGCAGCCGGCCAAGATATCGTTCAAGGGGGAGGGGCGGAAAATCGCGACGGCGGCCAAGATCTGGTTCTCCGGGCCCGGCGCCGACGCGTCCAATTCGCCGCTCGACCGCGAGGCGCTCGGAGAAAAGTTCGCGGCGCCGCCCGTGGCGGACGGCGCCGTGCAGGATGTCCTGCCGCCCTTGTCGCTTGGCGTTTACAAGCTGGGCGTCGCCAGATAGTCAGCGGATTTCGCCGAGAGTCCAGCGAAGGCCGTCGAAGATGTGGCCAAGGCTCGCGGGATCGACGTAGGTGTTGCTTTCGTGGCCGAGGGTCGTGTAGAAGACGCGGCCTTTCCCGTATTCCTTCACCCATGAAACGGGGAACTGCCCGTCGTCGCGCTTGTGTCCCTTGTATTCGGCGAATCTCGCCGCCGTCGCTTCGTCTTTGAGATCGAGCGACAGCAGAACCTGCACTTTGGAGGGATCGTACGGCGGGGTGGAATGCTGGTAGATTTCCTCTTTGCGTTTGAAGACGAGGCCTTCGCTCTTGAAGGCGCGGTTCACCGGATGCTCCGGCTTGACGTTTTCGATCGACCACATCGGACCGTAGGACCACGGATGGTCCCAGAACCTGCCGCCGATCATGTCGGACGCCTCGGGGGCGTCGTAGAAGCCGTCGCAGCCGGCGTGCACGACGCAAAGCCCTTTCCCTCCCTTTACGAAGTTCACGAGGTCCTTCTCGAGGTTGGGGTGGTTTTTGGTGTCGGGGTTGGTGCAGTTGAGAAGGACGAGTCCATCGTATCCCGCAAGGCGGCCAGCGGACAGAAATCCGTAGTCCGCGGTCGCGTCCATCGAGAACGCGCCTTTGCGCGAGGCGGTTTCGAGCGCTTTGAGCCCGTACGAGATGGCTCTGTTGTGGCAGAAGCCTTCGCATTTGAAGAATACGAGGATTCGCGGCTTTTTCGAGTCCTTTGCGCGTTCTCCGAACGTGTCGCCGGCGATTTTTTCGATTTTAGCGACGTCTTCGTCCGGCACTATCGAGACGATCTGGGCTTTCGACCGGGCAACCGGCGCGATGGCGGCGGCTACGGCAAGAACGGCTGCGGCCGCAATGTCCCGTCCGGCGGTGTTTTTTTTCATTTTTCTTTTCTCCTTCGGGTTCGCGTGCGGATGCATTTCGAGCAGCGCACAATGTTTTCTGTTCACGTCTCTATTATAGCAAAGGCGGCGGACAAAGGCCCGGTTGCGCCTTTCCGTTCGTTTTTCGTTTATTTCCCGACGCAAAAGCGCGAGAAAAGCGCGGCGATCATGTCGGCGGTCCAGTTGGAGTCCGTGAGCGGAGCGAGCGTTTCGCATACGCGGCGCATGTCGTTGCCGGCGAAGACGAGATATTCTTCGTCCTCCGGCAGCGCGAGGGATTCTTCGAGCGCTGCGCAGACGGAAACGAGGGCCGCCGCGCCGCGTTCGCGCAGGACGGCGTCCCCCGCGCCGGCGCGCGGGACGGCGTCAGCCGCCGATTCGAGCGCGTCCGCAATCAGTTTCTTCAATTCGCCGACGCCCTCGCCAGTCGCTGCCGACACCCTCGGCAGGCCGCCGGCGGAGCCGCGGCTTTCCGGGCAAAGGTCGCATTTCGAGATTATGCGTATTGTCGTCCCTGCGCAACTTCGCGGACCGGATCCGGACGTTTCTTCGTCCGGCGCGTCCGCCGGCCGCAGTTCCACCGCGACTTCCGCATTTTCTATCAAGCGCTTGCTTCTTTCGATTCCCTCGCGTTCGACCGGGTCGGCAGCTGCGGCGCAATCGCGCACGCCCGCCGTGTCCACAAGGCGCACCGGCCAGCCGTCGATGTCGATCCATGCTTCGATGAAGTCGCGCGTCGTACCCGGGACGTCCGATACTATGGCGCGGGACGAGCCCGCGAGCGCGTTGAAGAGGGCGCTTTTGCCTGCGTTCGGCGGGCCGGCGAGCACCACGGCCGCGCCTTCGCGCAGAAGAGCGCGTTCGCGCGCCGAGTGCAATGCGCGGCGGGCGGATTCCGCGAGGGCGCGGATGCGGAGGCGGATCGACGGAACGAAGTCCCGTGGCAGCCCGCCCTCGTCTATGTCGAGCGCGTGTTCGATTTCGGCGGAAAGCGCGATTGCGTCGCGGTAGAGACGGTCGAGCGCGCCGTTCCCGCGTCCCGCGAAGTCTTTCAGGGCCGCGTCGGCGGCGCGCGGCGTCATGGCGTCTATGAGGTCGATCACGCTTTGCGCCTTGTCCAGGGAGATTTTTCCTGCGAGGAAGGCGCGTCGGGTGAACTCGCCCGGGCCGGCGAGCCTGGCGCCGGCGGCTATGGCGGCTTCGAGTACTCTGCGTGGCGCCACGGCGCCGCCGTGGCATTGGAACTCCACCACGTCCTCCCCCGTGTACGAAGCCGGCTCTTTGAAGGCGAGCAGCAATCCTTCGTCCGCGGGCGATCCGTCGGCGCGGCGGAAACGCGCGAAGCGCGCGCGGCCCGGTTCCGGTTCGACGGAAGCCACCTTCCGCGCGACGGCGAACGCGTCCGGTCCCGAGACGCGGATAACGGCGACGCCGGCGCGGCCGGGGGCGGTGGCCACGGCCGCTATGGTGCCGGCTTCCAGCAACGCGGCCCCCTTATTTGCATTTCCTGAAGAAGCGGCGCATCTCGTCGGCCGTCTTGCACGCCGTCAGCGTCTTGGCGCCGTCCTCGGCGCGCAATGCGCGGGATATGAAACTCATGAGCTGCAGGTACGGCGTCTGCTGTTTGTCGTTCGCTATCGTAAGCACTATGATGGACACCGGGCTCTTGTCGATCGTTTCGTAGTCCGGCAGGCGCCCGCCGGCCGTGCCGTCGTTGTCCACCAGCGCGACGGCGCCTACGATGCCCGACACGGCCGGGGTTCTGCCGTGCGGCACGGCTATGCCGCGGTCGAGGCCCGTGGGCATGGATTCCTCGCGTTTGAGCACCGCCTCCACGGCGGCCTGTGGATCTTTCAGGTGGCGTGGGCATGCCTTCGCGATCTCGGCGGTCATCTTTTCTATAGCTTCGCGCTTCGACGAAGCCCGGAAGCCCGGCAGCATCACGAAGCTCTGCACGTAGCGGCCGACGGCCTCGTGGCCGCGCGGCGCCGCTTCGGTCGATGCGATCGCCTTCGCCATTTCCTCCCGGCGCACGGGTTTCGCTATCGCCCGCGCGAGGTCGTTCACCTGGCTGGCTACCTCCATCCAGGCGGTCATCACCATCGCTTCCTCGGCCGGAGTGCACTCGAAGCGGATTTTCGCATTGTCGCGCTTGATCGAGAGCTCCATCGCGTCCATCGACACTTCCCAGATCTGGTCCGCCTGGGAAAGGCACGTAACGAAGAATCCTTCGCTGCGGAACTCCTTGAGCAGGCGGCCCAGGACGAGTTCGGCCACGCTGGCGTCGGCGAGGGTGAAGCAGACCTCGCGCGAGCCGTCCATCGATTCCTTCGGATGGCGGACGCCCTTGGCCTTTGATGCGAACAGGGCCACGAGCGCGGGCGGCGCTATAATGGTGGTGACGAGCGTCATCATTATGCCTATGCCGAAAATCTCCTGCGTGAGATATCCGGAGGAAAGGCCGAGGCCGGCGATAATTAGGGCGACTTCGCCGCGCGGGACCATGCCTGCGCCGATGCGCAGGCCGCCGAGCAGGTTGAACCCGCAGAACATGGATGGCACCATGCAGCCCGCCACCTTGGCGGCGACGGCGAAAGCGGTGTAGATGGCGCCGAACGCCAGAACCGGCTTCGAGCAGAGCGCCGAGACGTCCACCATCATGCCCATGACGCAGAAGAACACGGGCACGAGAAAGGTGTAGACCGGGGTTAAGGTCTCCTGGACGACGTGTTTCAGGTCCGTCCTTGAGAGCGCCAGGCCCATCACGTAGGCGCCGATGATCATCGCGAGGCCCATGTATTCGAAGAATCCCGCGAGAATGAGCGACAGGCCGAACGCCATCGTCGCGATGACGGTCTCCTGTTTCCAGAGACCTACAGGCTCAGAAGGACGCCAGCCACTGTTAGAAGGAGCATCGGTGATGCACCACTGGCAGATGCCATAGCGCTGAGCAGCAGGAACATTC
>JAFNRY010000279.1 GCA_017385345.1 Kiritimatiellia bacterium | reverse complement strand
TTTTGCGACGGAGCGTTGACGTTGGCCACCGTGCAGCCGGATTTCGCGCAAATCGTTTCGATCTGCTCCTCCGTCGCTCCGATGATCGCGATCATTCCCGAGGGGACGGCGTCGCACGCCTCCTGCATGAACTTTCCGCGCGCCGAAAGCACTTTCACGGTCGATTCGAAGTCCAGCGCGCCGGCGGCGCAAAGGGCGCTCCATTCACCGAGCGAAAGCCCCGCCGAGCACGCGAATTCTACCTGCGGAAATTTCGAGCGGAACGCCTTGTGGGCAGCGTAAGAAACGGTGAATATTGCGCTCTGGCATACATCCGAGCGCGTCAGCGCCTCGGCCGGACCCTCGAAGCAGATTTTCTTCAAGTCGAAGCCGAGCATCTCTCCGGCCCGGTCGAACAACTCCATCGTTCCGGCGTCGGCTTGCGCAAAGTCTTTCCCCATTCCCGGCGCCTGGGCCCCCTGCCCGGCGAACATGCAGCATTTCGCATTACCCATCGTATTCTTCCTTTCAGGTTGCAACGCGCCGTGCAATGCGCCGCGGCGCGGAAAAGATTATACCACAAGCGCGACCGCCGGATGCGACAAGGCGGATGTTTGGTACAATACCGTTGCAGTGAAAACAACGGAAGATGCGCTTGTCGAGGTCGTTGCGGGCGGGTTCGAGCATGGCGAAGGCCCGATAGAGGGGGCGAAACGCGAGACCGCCTGTGTGCAGTAGCGATGGCGACGGTTTTCGAGGAGCAATGTTCGGCCGTAGAGGGCTGTTGGACGGCGATGCGCTACCACGGCGACGAAGGCGATCGCGTGGCTGGCATGCTGTCGTTCAAATCGGTATTCGAGATCAATCCCTTCGAGGTCGGGCGTGGACATGCGGCGGAGCGGCGGAGGTACGACGCCAGAAAAAGAACGGTTTTTGAAGCGCTCGATATAAAGCCGTTGCTGCGCAAGTCGTTTGCGTCCCTTTCCAACGGCGAGATGCGCCGCGCGCTCCTTGCCAGGATGTTGCTGAAATGCCCCGGAAGGCTTGTCGTGTGCGATCCGTTCGGCGGGCTCGATCCCGACTGGCGTGAAAGGATATGCGCCCTCCCGGAGGCGATTCGCGTATTTGGAACGGAACTCGTCTTGGAAGGAGCGGCCGCATTACATGACAGTACGTCTTCCGGTTCGTGGGCGAAAAGCGGGAGAAACGCCATCTACGTGCGGCGGAGGAACGCGAAGCCGGTCGTGGAAATGCGGGGCGTCAACCTTGCGTTCGGGCGCCGCGTTCTGTTTAAGAACTTTTCCTGGACTGTATGCGAGGGCGAGCGGTGGGTTTTGCGTGGACCTAACGGAAGCGGAAAGACGACGCTCCTTGCGTTTGTGACGGGGGATTCACCGCTTTCATATGCATTCGACATTCGTCTTTTCGGCAAGCGGCGGGGTGAGGCCGGAGTGTCGCTCGCCGATCTGCGCCGTCATGTCGGGGTGGTGTCCGCAGAACGCGAGGCGATGCTTGGCGAGCCGATGGAGATGCAGTTGGACGCCGCGCTGGTCAAGACTACGCGTCTTCTGCTTCTCGACGAGCCGTGCTGCAATCTCTCTGTCAAACGGTCGCGCGCGGCGCTGGAGCGCATCGCCCGCTGGCTGGACGCGCACCGGAAGGCGGCGGCGGTGTGCGTTGCGCATTCCAAGGCGCACGTCCCAGCCGGATTCGACCGGCAGCTTGTGCTGCCCGCCGTCACAAGACGCGACTGACATTGCAAGGAGGGGGAACTTCGCAACGTCTGGACGGGCGCTCGCGCTTACATAGCGTGGATGAAGCGGCCCGCCGCCGTATTCGTCGCGCAGCGGTGGAGCCGGCCTTGTTTCCTTTTGCCGGGGATTGTGCCAAAAAATTAGCGCAAATTGCAACCATTGATTTTTTAGCGCTTCACGCTCGTAAACATTGGTCGAAGTGCGGATTTCGGCATTGGCGGAAATTAATCAACTGGCAAAAGTGCGTTAATCGTGTTCTATGCCACCCTTGTTTTTTTGATAATTGGGAAAGGCCTCTATCGAGGTAGGATGTAACGGGCGATACATATGTGGGACGTGCATACGTGGGATGGGCATATGTGGGACGGGCATCCCGCCCGTTTA
>JAFNRY010000278.1 GCA_017385345.1 Kiritimatiellia bacterium | reverse complement strand
GGCTACGGTGACGGGTATCGGCAACTATGAAGGCGCGTCCGGCACGGCGACGTTCACCGTCGAACCCAAGACGACGTTCGATGTCGAGCTTTCTCTGGCGTCGGGCAAGGCGAACGGCACAGCGTACAATCCTAAAGTGACCGTCAAGGACGGCGCAACCACGCTGATCCTTGGAACCGATTACACGCTCGGCGACTGGAGCGGCAACCTGACCGACGTTGGCGAGTACACGATCGAAGTGACCGGCATCGGCAATTACGCCGGCGCCAAGGAGACGGCGACGTTCACGATAACAGCCGGCTACGACAGCCCGGACGGCACAACATCGTCCTTCACGATTGCCGACGAAAGCGAAGTGGTTCTGCCGTCTGGCGTGACCAGCCTCGGCGACTCGATCGTCATCGACGGCGTGCAGACGACCTATGCCGTCGCCTACGCGCTCGGTCTGCTCGAAAACGGAACGCTCAAGGCGGCTCTCACGCCAGCGATTGCGGTCGCTAACGGCAAGGTCACGCTCTCGTTCGAGGGTAACGAGAACTACAACATCGAGTTCTCGTACAAGGCGAGCGACGACCTTAGCAATTGGCAGCCGGTCGAGGGCAGCGAGTTCTCGACGACCGGCGCAGTCAAGAAGTTCTACAAGATCGACGTCAGCTCGATCAAGATCACGAACAAGTAAGCCGCAATCGAGCGGCAGATGAAACTGGCGGCGGGTTCAAACCCGCCGTCCGTTTTATTCAACGGGCAATTTTCTGTTTGGCAAAACAGGCGTGTTCTGCTATAATTCAACATGATGCAGAGTAGAGGACAGGCCTTTTGCAAAAGGAAGGCCTGTGTTGTTCCGCCTGCATCTGTCGATATGCTGTAGAGAACCCTGTAGGCAAGGGGTCGATTCAGTGTCGAGACGACGGGTGCGAGCACGGGTTGCGCGTACGCCGGATGCGAAAGAAATGAAGTTGAAGACGAAGACGGGAATATGCATGAGGCTCAAGGCTGCCGCGATCGCGGCGGCGTTGTTGCCGCTATTTTCGTACGGTCTCGACGAAGCGGCGTGGAAGGAGTCGGTACATTGGACGGCGCCAGCCGGTGAGTCGCCGGAGGTGGTCTATACCAACGGCTGGATGGTACTCAAGTTCACTAATACTAATAAGACCGCGGCGGCGACGCTCACGCTTGACGGGACGGCCATGGGACGCGTTTTGGCGATCGGCGGCGGCGGGGGCGGCGGCAAAAAGACCGGGAGCACCAATCCATCCGGCGGCGGCGGCGGCGCGGGCGGCATTGTCGCGACGAATTCCTATTATTTCAAAACCGGTGAATATTCCATAACCGCGGGCGCCGGCGGCGCCGGGAAGTCGGCTAATGGCGATGGCGACAACGGCGGCGACACGATAGTGGCGTTCGGCGGCAAAACGATATTCAAGGCGGTCGGCGGCGGCGGGGGCGGCGCGAACAGCACGGTCGGCCATCCCGGGGGCAGCGGCGGCGGCACGGCGAAGAGGAATGCGGCCGGCGGCGAAGCGAACCAGGCGACGAGCGGCTTGCCGGCGGCGGCTACGCATTACGGCAACGCCGGCGGCGGCAACGGCACTTACAACGGAGCGGCCGGCGGCGGTGGGGGCGCGGGAAAATCCGGCGGCGCCGCGACCGCGAGAAATACGGCCGGCGCCGGCGGTGCAGGCGTGACGAGCGACATAACCGGCGCAGAGGTCGCATACGGCGGCGGTGGCGGCGGCGGAGCGTACGGAGGATCCGGCGAACCGGGCGACGGCGGCGACGGCGGCGGAGGTTCCGGCGCGAAAGGCAGCGACGACGCGGAGCCGGGGACGGATGGCTTTGGCGGCGGCGGCGGCGGAGCCAGCGGCGGCGACAGCGGCAAGGGCGGAGACGGCGCGGTGATCGTACGTCTCGAGGCGATTGCGATAAACGGTGAAATCCCGAAACCAGCAGACACCAACTTCGTTTATGACGGTTCCGCGAAGTACGCTTTCGACGGCACCTACATCGACTTCGCCTGCGATGTCTCCGCGGTTGCGAATGCTACATCGGATTTTGCCTACGCCGCGACGAACGCCGGAACATATTCGTTTCGCGTCGATCTGCGCGAAGGCTTCAAGTTCGCCGGCGGCGATTCCTCCGACCATGCGACAGTCGAATGGACGATAGAGAAGGCGACGAACAGGCTTGAGAATCTTTCCATTTCAGGATGGAAGACGGGGGCGAGTCCGGTGTCGCCGACGGTGGACTGTCTCTTTGGCGAGCCGGTCTTCTCGTATGCAGAGCGCACGGACGGCGTGGCGGCGGAAGACGCCGACTTCAGTTATGCGACGCCGCCGGACGTTGAGGGCGACTGGTGGGTGCGCGCCACGGTGGAGGGGACGGACAACTATACCGAGGCCGAACCGCTTTACGCCGCGTTCACGATCCGCAAAGGCGGCGTATGTCCGGTTCCCGGTCTCGCATGTTTCGCCGATATCGTCTTCAGCGGATATGGCGGCGAATATGGCAACCCCGCCAGAGACATTCCAGTTCTCGTCGCGGTAAGCGAGGGCAATCCGTACGGCTTCACCTATAACGAAACGGCGACGGACGGATCGGACATCCGTTTTGCGGATTCCGCCGGCGAACTGCTGCCCCACGTCATATACACGAACTCCACAGGCGAGGCGATGTGGAATCCCGGCGGGGAATCCGTGTTCGCGGTGTATCTGCCCGTTTTGCGGCGCGATACGTCGATAACGATGTGCTGGGGCGAGATCGACGGCCTGGAAGATCCAATTCCCGAAGCCGAGGGCGCCGAGGCGATCTATTCCAAGTACGACAAGGACGGCGAGGCCGTTGCTTCCCAGTTGACGACTGGCTGGTACGCCATTGATTCGGCTTCGCGCGACGCGGGAACGCTTTTGAAGAACAGGTGGATCGCGGAACCGGCGCTCGCGGCCGTCGGCTGGACGGAAAGCGAATGGAAAAAGGCGGTCGCGGCCGGCGGTATCGTGGCGACCGCAGGCGAGACGATCGGCGGAGGAGAAGTATCGGTTCTCTACCGCGGCTATGGAATGTCAGAAACGCACGGCCCGGAAGCAATAGAAACGGCCGGCTACTACGAAGCGGTATTCACCGCCGCGGAAACGAACGGGTTCGCTTCCATCTCGAAGGCGATCGCCTTCGAGATCGAGGGCGTCAGCGAATACAGCGACGCCGGCGGCACGATTTCCGGCCGCGTGCTTCTGATGAACAACGACGCAAACGGCGTTTCGCTGCAGGGCCACGCGAATACAAAGCAAACGACAGCAGCGTTTCTCGGCAATCCGTCGAATACATACTGGGAGTTTCTGGCCACCAACAAGATTCCGCAACTCAACCTCAAAGACGAAACCGAATCCATGTTGCGTTCCGTAGGCGGTTCCAACGCCTGGGACAGGCTGTGGCACATTGTCGATTGCCGCCACGGAAACACATACCCCATCAACAACAACGCCCTTTTGGAGACCGGGTACAATTATCTGCCTTATTCGTCCACGTCGCGCTCGATTACGACGAGAAACGCCACCGGCACCGCGCCGCGCAACGCGGTCGGTCAGTGCGTGATGCGCAATACGCTCGACGCCTGCATCTATTCGCCGTGCTACGAAGAAGGCGTGGGAACTATATATTTCGACGCGGTCAACGCCACGACGCAGTCGAAGTCCAATTGCGTCATTACTGTTGAAGTATGCACGAACTGCATTGTAACGGTTCAAGGCGAAACGCGGAACGCGCCCCCGACGGATGAAAACCTGTTCGTGCTTTCGAGCGACGGAAGCGGATCGGTCGCCACGAACTACTACGGCGGAACGGGAACTTCGGCAGACAACGAGACGTGCATGGTCGAATGCGAATGGGCGCCTTTGGAGTTCACGCCCTACTACGTATCGACGCTTGAAACGACGGACGGAGGCGCGACGAACATCCTGACCGGCGCCGACGCGGCGAAACCGCGGGCCGCGACGACAAATCTCGTTCTGGATGTGGCGGAAGGAGGCTCGACCAACCGCTTCTACCGCATAGTCGCGCACGCCGATCTGCGTATGCCGGCCCGCTTCCGCATCAAGCGCACGGCCGTTTCCACCGGCAATGCCGACGACATCATTTCTCTGATTCTCATAGACAACATAATCGCCTCCTTCCCCGCCATGCGCGTCGATCTTCTCAGCTATGGCTCGTACGACGCGAAGCGCGACGGCAAGGACGTGCTGGGGCAGTCCGGCGCGTGGAACGTGCCGTTCCCGTCGGTGTCCGACGGGGAGTTGTACGCGCGCGCCAGGCCGTGCTACTATACGAACTCGCTCGCCGCGCTGTCCGACCCCGCGACGATGGTAAAGCAGGCGGCGATGCAATACCGCTGGCGCTATCTGAACCAGTACGTCGGTGAATGGCGGACCGTGGTGCTCGACCACAGGGGCGGCTACGAAGCGCAGAATCCGCTCGCGCTCGACAATCCCGGCGTCGAAGGCGACATCGAGTTTTACTACACGCTCGACCTCCGCGCGCCGCACTATGTCTATTTCGACTACTCCGGCCTCGGTCTCGGCGTTCCGGGCTGGTCTGAAAACATACCCGCCGTGACGAACAGGTTAGAGAGCGCGACGCCCGGCGCGTCGGCCTCGATTCCGCAGACGTGCGGCGAGGACTGGTTCGTGCGTCTGCGCCAGGGCGCGAGCGACTATGAATCGGTCGAGGCGGTCTGCATCTTCTCCAACAGCGCGGGTCGCAGGGCGGCGGTCACTAACACCGTCCCCCTGCACGTTTCGTCCGACCACGTCTGGCGCGGCTGGATGAAGACGGCGATGCCGACGAACAGCGCGGTCGCCTATCCCTTCGACACCGTGACGTACCACCTCGAGGCGCGCAACAGGCAGGAGGCCGGCTCGACGTCGTGGGCGACGAACACGGTATTCTGGCGGGCGCGCGACAGCGTAACCAACATGCCCGTGAGCGGCACGATGGAAATATGCGGCGCGCACGAGTGGTCCACCATGCCGTACGACTGGAAGACCGGCCACTACCTTTTCCAGGCGACCGACCTCGACAACGCGCTGTACCTCAGCGTAGTCCACGCCGACTACCAGAACTTCAACTCCTGGCACGACGCGAGGATGGACGATCACAAGTTCGTCGGCAACGCGACAGTCGGCGAGACGAACGCGACCGGCACGGTGTCCGGCGCGGCCTCCAATTCGCAGGACTACCACCAGCCGTTCACCGGGTGGGAGCGCATGGAGGCTCACGACGACGAACACTGGACGGAGAGCTTCACCGTGCAGTCCGGGCAGGACCGCGGCATGGGCTGGCCGAACTACTACAAGACGCTTTCGAACGAAACTTCGCCGCAGGGGTGGAGCCTCTCGCAGGGAATGGCGGTTTACAAGAAGTACCGCGATCCCGACGATTCCTCTGGCTTTGTCGATCTTGCGTTCCAGATGCAGGGCGGCGGCGGCGGCGGCTCGATTTCGTTCGTCAATTCGGCGGTCGCGCCGCGCGGGATCGACACGATCTCCTACCGGGCGCGCGTGGCCGAGGTTCCGGCCTTCGCCAATTTCGCCTATTACGACGCCGGCTACAAGTACGCGATGTCCAACTACACCGTGCACGCGCTGACGGCGTTCGACAGGGCCGCGGGCAATTCGTTCGACGGCAACGCGAGCATCTCGCTTGTCGCCTACTACAGGCCCGGCATAGGCTGCTACGAGTTCCGCATGGAGCAGACGCGCAAGGACGAAGAAAACGCCGTCAACGGCAGGAACGGCCAGAACTTCAGCATCCACCGCTGGCGCTACTCCGGCGGCAGGCTGAGCGACGAGATTCTCGGCGACGAGATCGCAAACCGCAGTTACACCAACCGCCGGGATTGGCAGGTCAGGTTCCCGACGTCGGCCTCCGGAAACCACAACAGCATGTTCCTTTCCGTCTCCAACGGCGCCGACAACGCGACATGGATCATGGCCGGCATAGGGCGCGGGCTCGCGGCGAACGCAAACACTTCGATGGCGAATCTCAGTGGGGCGTACTGCTGCATTTCGCTGCGCGACACCTCCAAAACGCTCCGCCTGACGGCCGGCGCCGCCGGCTTCGGCACGGCCAATTCCGAAGGCGTGATCATGCATCCCAGAATGCTCAAGGGCAACGCGTCCCCAATGCAGAGCGACAGCGGCTGGGGGGAGGGCGTGGAAACGACGCTGCCCGCGGAACACTACTCCAGCGACAAGGACGACATCGATTTCGAGGACGCCATCAAGTCGGAGGACGACATAGCGGGCTGGTGCCTGCCGAACGGCATCATGGCGGCGTACAGAGACGGCACCGACTGGGGGCTCAGGGGCGTGGTCGCGACGAACATCGTCGGCGTCTTCGTCGCCGAGGCCGGCGTAACGACCAACTGGACCCTTGTCGCCTCGAACACCGTCCATTCCTTCAAGATGGCCTCCTCCCTGACGACGGCCTCTCCTTACATTTCCCGCGACTCGGCGGTAAGCCTGCGCGTGATGGACGGAGAGGAGGATCCACGCGTCGATATAGTGGTGGACGACCTGAAGGTGACGCAGTGGCGCGGCACCGACTGGAGCGACAGCGTCGAGCTCGAATCCAAGATACCTGGCTGGGAGAGGATAGACACGTCTTCGGCCTCTCACACCAACTTCGTGTTCACGTCGGCGTGGGTGACGAACGTGCCGACCGGCGGCGGCCGCCGACCGGCGCTGCTTCTTTCCGCCAAGCGCGCCGGAACGTACAGCGGCGCATCGCCGGCGACGATCCGCTCGCCGCTGATGGACGGCTACCAGAAGCGCGAAGGCTACACGCGCGGCATCGGTCTCGGAATGTTCTCCTTCTCGTTCGCCGCCGCGAACTCCAACGCCGTCCTCGAGCTGCAGATCGCGACCAACGGACTCAGTGACACGACCATGGCGGCCGCCGATCTCGACGATTCGCTGTGGAAGACCGTGACGAACTACACCTTCGCGGCCAACGAAAGCGGCACGCGCAGCATGTACCTCGGCTCTATGACGGACGAGAACGGGGAGAGGGTCGATCTTCACGGCGTTGCCGGCGCGATGCGCCTGAGGATGAAGCAGAGCGTCGTCGAAGCGGCCGCGAAATCGGACGATCCGAAATACGGCGAGATATTCATCTACGACGTCTTCTGCCGCGACGAACCCGCGATCGACCAGAGCAGCTGGTGGGGCTGGAACCTGCGCACGCTCGACTGGCAGGCGACGTCCGACGAGGAGGACGAGGACCGCGAGCGCATCATGCTTTCTGACAGATCGGAATTCGCCGGAAACTGCGGCCTTTCGCTCGCGCTCAACAATTCCACGACCGACGACGTGTACAAGCCCGGGGACGAGACGTTCAAGCGCCACGTGCCGTTCGTGCAGACGCCGCTTTTCGCGGGCAATCTCGTCGGAGAGGTCACGTTCCGGGCCAGGAAGTACGACGCGGGCGACGAGAATGCGTTCGTCGCGATCTACGGCTCGAAGAGCGGCGACGAGAACGGCGAATGGCAGTATGTCGGCGGTGTGGTCGTCACCAACGCCTTCTACACGACGTACGGGTTCAAGGGATCGGATCTCGATGCTAACTATTCCGCGTTCCGCTTCGCCGTGATCAACGTGCCGGACGCGGCGACGGACGAACTTCGCGGACCGGTCCTCGACGAGAAGGGTAGCGTCACGAACGGAGCGGGCAGGGCGATCTACACGTTCGACGGTGCGCCACCCCGCGTCCTCTTCGACGAAATGGGCGTCATGCAGGCGATGCGCGCGGAGGTGGGCTTCCGCAACGTCGGCGCGTTCCGCAGCCAGGCGCTCGACGCAGCGCTCCAGTACACCACGGCCGTGCGCGACTTCCCCGGCCCGCTCTGGCAGCCGCTCTGCGGGGAGGAGTTCGGCATACAGTGTGAAGTATATGCAAAGCAGCTGCCGGAGGAGGTCGATTTCACCAAGGGGGTGCGCGTCAAGCTGGAATGGTACTACGGCGACGAGCCGTGGGGCTACGAGAACTGGGCGGACGATTCGTACAAGCGCGAAACATGGCTGTCTCCGGCCGCCGACAGCAACATGGTCTTCAGGTCGGGCCACATGTTCTCGCCGACGGCGATAATCCCGGAGATGTGCGACCTGCGCAACAATAGCAAGGCGAGACCCGGCGCCGTCGTGCAGTACATGCTCACGGCGTACTGGTACCCGTCCGGCGAAGACGCACGCCAGCAGACGACGCCGCTCGCCTCCGGCGACTGGGTCAATCCGCCGTGGTATTCGCCGGTGGACAAGAACGCCGGCGGCGACGGTTTCGCGGCGTACACGATACTCGACAGCGTCGCGCCCGGCTGGGCGTGGATCAACGAAATCAACATCTTCGGCGGCAAGGATGCCAACGGGGACAACATAGACGCGAACTGCCAGTACATAGAGGTGGCGGCGCCGGTCGAGGCCGATCTCGACGGCTGGAGCGTGAGAATCATCGAGCCGTATCCTTCCAGGTTCGAGGCGGTTCACGGCGCGGGCTATTCCGTCACCAACGTCCTCGCCACGTTCGGCGACACCGCCGCTGGCGGCCCGCCCGAAACGAAGAACGGTCTCAAGAACGCGGCTTCCAACATGGTCTTCCACGTGTTGGCTTCTGAGAAGTCCGCCAAAGGCGGCAGGCTTTCCTCCTCCGCCGGCGAGATCGACGGCGTCTGGAAGAGGGGAACCGCCTCCGCGATCTACTCCACCGGCGAAATCTGGTACACCGACAGGATCGCGTTCCAGCTCGTCCGCCCGAGCGGCGTCGTCGAGCATGAAATCGTCGTGCGCGGCTTCGACTGGGAAGGCGCCTACCGCGACGAGGGCGAAGAAGAGCCGTACGGGTACTCGGTAGGGTTCTACGCCGACTGGCTCAACGCGCAGGACGGCTCG
>JAFNRY010000277.1 GCA_017385345.1 Kiritimatiellia bacterium | reverse complement strand
GGAGCGACTTTTCACCGGTAAGCGCCGAAACATCGAGAACGGCTGCATTTTCCGGATCTTTGTTCACGACGGCAAGAGCGCGGCTTTTGCCGTCCTTCGACACCGTAAGCACCGCATCGAGAACTTTGACCGACGCCTTCCCGCTGGCGAGGTCGCCGCACTTCAACTCCACGGGCAGCACTTCGCTTTCGAGCAAATGCGTGTACATGTGGAAAACATGATACGCGGTGCGCTTGACGATGCCGTCCTTGTGGACGAATATCGCGCCGCGCGTGTTGACGATTGGCGAGAAGCATGCCATCTTCACGATATCGCAATGCCTGAGGCACGTATTGAGGAAGCAAGCGGTAAAGAGCGCGTCGGCCATCGTATAAGTGGAGGCGATGTCGTTCCTGCGGCGCGCGCCGTAATCCATCCGCGAACCGCGCAGATAATTGCCCATGCCGGGATGGAACCAGTAGCGGAGATTCCATTCGTCGAACGCGATGCCTATCTTGCCGCCGCCGAAACCGGCCTTATCGAGCGTCGCTATGGTACGCGCGATGTCGGCCTCCGGCCTCTCGGTCTTCATCATGCAATCGAGATAACCAGTTCCGCCGAAAGCGTAGTAGCCGTGCACGCTGACGTAGTCGAGCAGGTATCCGGCGGTCTGGAGCAGCGGGAGCGTCCATGCTTCGTTCGGCAGGGCCGCGGCGAAGAGTTTTATGCGCCTGTCGGTACCGCGCATCATCTTGGCGCTCTCGCGGACGAGATACTTCCACTGGTCCGCCGTCTTGGCGCCGATTTCGTGGCCCCCCCAGTTTTCGTTTCCGATGCTCCAGTACATGACGTCGTGCGGTTTTTCAAAACCGTTCGCGACGCGCTGCCTGCCCCAGTATCCGACGGAGAGATTACAATATTCCACCCAATCGCTCATCTCCTCCTCGTCGCCGGTCCCCGCATTGGTGCAGATGTAAGGCTCGCAACCGACCTTGCGGCACCACTTGACGTATTCGTCCGTTCCGAAGGTGTTGGGGTCTTCCACGGCCCACGCCTTGTTCCACATGGGCCTACGGTTCGGTCCTACGCCACATTTCCAGTGGTAGTCCGAGACGTAGCAGCCGCCCGGCCAGCGCACTATCGGGGTCTTGATTTCGCGCAAAGCCTCTATTACATCCTTGCGGAAGCCGTCCTCGTCGGAAAGCGGCGAACCCGGCCAGTACAGACCGCCATATACCTGATTGTCGAAATGCTCGATGAAATGTCCGAACAGCATGTTGCTGTAGGGGATGGATTTCGCATCGGCCTTTGGCGCGACGACGGCCGCGGAATCTGCGGCCGCCTGCGCGGAAGCGGATTGAACCGCAAGCATGGCGCCGGCGCATGCGGCGGCGCAAAGAATATTATGATTCATGTTTCTTGGAACTGTAAGTTATTACGACTGGGGAGCCGGAACAGGGGCGGGGGCTGGAGCCGGAGCCGGGGCGGGAGCGGCGGATGCTGCCGGGGCGGGGGCCGGAGCGACAGGAGCGGCGGGCTTCGCGCCAGCCTCGGCGCGGGCTTTCTCCCTTCTCGCGCGCAACTCTTCGCGCTTCGCGCGGCGCGCCTCGAACTCCGCTTGGCGGGCCTTGCGCTCCTCCGGAGTAAGCGACTGCATGCCCGGACGCCGGCCGGCCTCTCCCGGGCGCCGCGCCCCGGGACCGCGCATCGCGCCCGTGGCCGCGCGCAGTTCGCCCTCGAGACGATTCACCTTCTTTTCAAGCTTCTCCACCTTCTCCGCAAGTTCCTTGCAGCTTTCGCCGTCCTTGCACGGGCAGCAGCCGCTTACCGCGATTCCGGCGGCGATTGCTGCCGCCAACGATACCATAATCCTCTTCATGCGCGTCTCCTTTCATATTTCAAGCGCTTTTCCGCTTGCAATTCTACCAAACAGGCCGATCCGGGTCAACGACGCCGGGAACGGATTTGTTTGCATTACTTAACAATTTCTTAACCGACAACCTGTACAATACGGGCAGATTTTGTGTTATGCCCTTATGACACAAGCCGGTCCCGGATTTACCCGGGACCTTTTCTCTATTCAGAGCTTTTATCAGAACTTTATTCACGGTCCAAGACCCGCGGTTCAAAACTCTACTCCCAGTCGAGAATGACCTTGCCGGATTTTCCGGAAAGCATTGCTTCGAACCCCTTCTCGTACTCGTCGCACTTGAAGCGGTGGGTGATCACCGGCGAGATGTCGAGCCCGCCCTGTATCATCGCCCCCATTTTATACCAGGTTTCGAACATTTCGCGCCCGTAGATGCCCTTTATTTTGAGTCCCTTCCAGACGATGTGGTTCCAGTTCACCTTCGTATCCGGCCCGTGCAGACCGAGCAGGGCGATCCGTCCGCCCGTATTCATGTTTTCAATCATCTGGTTCAGGCAGACGCCCGCGCCGGACATTTCAAGCCCGACGTCGAAGCCTTCGGTCATGCCGAGCGACTTCATCACGTCTTCGAGCCGCTCGTTTTTCGCATTCACCGTGCGCGTCGCGCCGAGAGTCTTCGCAAGGCCGAGCCTGTAATCGTTTACGTCCACAACCACGACGTTGCGCGCCCCCACAAAGCGCGAAATGCCCGCGGCCATCATGCCGATCGGCCCGGCGCCGGTAATCAAGACGTCTTCGCCTACCATGCCGAAGCTCAAGGCGGTGTGGGTGGCGTTGCCGAAAGGATCGAAAATCGCGTACAATTCGTCGCCTATGGACGGATCGCATTTCCAGACGTTGGTTTCCGGGATGCAAAGGTATTCGGCGAAAGCGCCGTCGCGGTTGACGCCGACGCCCTTGGTCTCGCGGCACAAATGGCGCTGGCCGGCGCGGCAGTTGCGGCAGTGTCCGCAGACTATGTGGCCTTCCCCCGATACCCTGTCGCCCGGCTTGACGCTTTTCACGTTCGGCCCGACCGCCGCGACCGTGCCGACGTATTCGTGGCCGATCGTCAGCGGCGGTTTGATCTCCTCCTGCGCCCATGCGTTCCACTCGTAGATGTGGACGTCCGTGCCGCATATGGCGGTCTTTTTGATTTTTATCAGAACTTCGCCGATGCCGGGTTCGGGAATCGGTTTTTCCACCATTTCAACGCCGCGTTGCGGCGCCGTCTTCGCTATCGCCTTCATGTTTCCTCCCTTTCAAAACCGCATATCCTCGCCTCGGGACAACCTCGGCCTCTCCGATATGCCGCTCCTGCACGCCCTTCAAACCTGTGG
>JAFNRY010000276.1 GCA_017385345.1 Kiritimatiellia bacterium | reverse complement strand
GGTGCACGCGTCCATGACGTCCCTGACCGCGCTGTGCGGCGTCTCGAAGTCGGCGCGTATGAGCACGGGGAATTCGCGGCCGAGTTTTTCGTATCTCGCCCTGACGCGCTCGTAAACCTGCTCCTTGGTCATTTCCCTGTCGCCCATGGAGATGCGCGGGACGGCGAGACGCCTGCCGCGCCTGTCCACGCTCGCTATGTCGATCTGCATATGCTCCGGCGGCAGCTCCTCCGGAGTGAGGACGATGCCGTGGCGCCCCGTCTCGAGCTCGATGGTCTCGTCCTTCTTCTGGGCTTCGGTGAGCGTCACGACGAAGAAGATGATCAACTCGAAGACGACGTCGATCATCGGCGTCATGTCGAGCTGCGGATTGCTTTGCTGCTTTCTTGCCATCGAGACGCGCTCCTCAGGCGTCCGCGCCGGCGTCTTCTCCCTCGGCGGCGACCTCGACGTTGCGAAGACCGTTGAGGAACTCCATCGTCACCGCCGTCATCTTCAGAATGCGCCGGTTGGCGTTGTTGCGCAGCGAATAGTACGCCGCGATGGACGGGATGGAGACGATGAGGCCTCCGGCGGTCGTCCACAGGGCCTGGCCGATGGAGCTTGCCAGCATCGAGGCGTCGCCGGCGGCGCCGGTGGCCAGCTTCTCGAATGTAAGGATCATGCCTTGCACCGTGCCAAGAAGGCCGAGCGACGGACCAAGGTTCGAGCAAACGGAAATCCACTGCAGCCTCTGCGAAAGCTTCTCCTGCTCGAGATCCGACGCCGCCGTCACGGCTTCCTGGATCACGTCGAAGCCCTCTTCGATGTGCTGGAACGCGGCAATGAGGATGTTCGACATGGCCGACGGGAAGTTCTGGCAGGCGGACATCGCCGCCACTATGTCCCCTTCGCCCATCGCCTTCTGCACCTGGTCGAGCAGGCGCGCGGGCATGAGCTTCTCGGTCTTTATCAGTATGGAGCTGTCTATGCAGAAATATATGGCGAGAATCCCGTCCGCGAAGAGCGCAAACCAGAGGAGCGTGCCCACTATGCCCGTGTCGTCGCCGAAGACGATGTCCATGAATCCGGCGGACTTGGACGGCGCGGACCCGGAAGCCGCGTTCGCGCTTACGGTCTGTCCGTCCTCGCCGGTGAGTTCGCCTGCCGCGAGAGCCGCGCATACCGGCGCCGCGACCGCGGCCGCTGCCAGCGCCATCTTGGAGAGATTCATTCCGAACTTGCTCATTGTCGTTTTTCCCCGCTTTGTTGCTTGTTTGGTTGGTTCCTTGTTTCAGTCACGTGAAATCAGAGTCTTTCGCTTTCCAGACGCATTTTTTCGGAGCGGCTGGCCATGCCGATCTTGGCGAAACTGTCGGCGCAGCGCAGCATGGCGTCGCGTCTCGGCTCGCGGCAGGCGGCGTCGTCGTACATGAGCGCGACGCGCAGATACGCCTCCACGAGCGCCTTGCGGTGCGCGGCGGCGTTGTCACCCTCGGATTCGAGAATCATGTCTCCCCGCACTATGAGGGCCTCCGCGCTGGCCGCGCGCCCGCCGCTCGCAGCCGCCTTCTTCAACTGCCGCTCCAGTTCGCTTTTCTTGCCGAGCTTCAGCAGGGCCTGCCAGTACGCCGGCGCGAGGTCTCCCGTCCATGCCGCCTTGGGATCGTCGGCGATTATCGCCTCGGCCGTTTTGAGCGCCTTTTGCGCGTTGCCCGCCGCAAGTTGCGCCTGCACGAGATACCGCCCCGCCGGCTTGTCCCACACCGCCATGCGATACTCCTTGACAAGCGCCTCCAGCCCCTCGACCGCGCTGGCGCCGGATCCGCTTTTCACGAGCTCGACGAGCCGGTCGTACGACGCGGGCTTCGGCACGTCGATCCCGGTCACCTCCGAAACCTTGTACTCGGCGCTGACGCTCGTCGTGCCGTTCTTGTAGAGGATGAGATACGACTTCGAACTCGGCTGCCACTTGATTTCGCCAGTCTGCGACGTTTTCTCGGTGTACACGGTGCCCTGCACCGCCCACGCGGCGCCCGCAGCGAGCGCAATGGCCGCCGCCGTCATAGCTTTTGTCTTCGCGTTCATAGATTCCCTCCGTCCTGTTTTTCCGCCGGCGCGGCCGCTGCCTTTCCGGCCGAAGCGGACGCCTCGTTCATCGCGCGCTGCACCGTCGCCTTGTACTCGCCGTCGGGAAACAGCTGCAGATATCTCGCGCCGGCCTCGAGAGCCTTCGACGCCTGTTCAGGGCCGAGTTTCGCGAGAAGCGGAATGAACTTGGAATACGCCTCCTCGATGTTGGCGCGCTCTTCGGGCGAGAACCGCGCATTCTCCCCCTCGTCACCCTCTGGCACGCGCGTCTGGAGATACGACTGCAGGTTGGCCGCCGCGAGCGAACGGGTTCTGCGGGCCTCTTCGTCGAGCCCCATCGCCGTCTCTGCGTCGGCCTGCGCGATCTTCACGTCCGCCGGCATGAGGAATGTCGCGCGGTCCTGCTTCCATACCGGCTCCTTGGCCCAGTATCCGCGCAGTTTCTTCGCCGCTGCCAGCGCCGCGCCGTAATGCTTCATGCGCAGATTGGAGTCGCGCTCCTCCGCCCCCTGCCTGAGCGCGATCTCGACGATAAGTTCGCAGGCGTTGGTCGCCACCGGCGAACGGGACGCCTTGGGGTCGGACATGAAGGCGTCGAGCATTTCGCGGGCTTCACCGAAGTGTTTCTGCGCGTAAAGCGAACGCGCCTTGCCGATCCGCGCGCGCGCCGCCGTCGCGGTCTGGTTCGTCGCCGCCGTCGCTATCGCCTTGTCGAACGCTTCGTCGGCCAGATCCCAGTTGCGCGCCTCCACGAGATTCTCTCCGGCGAGCGCGTAGTCGGCCGCCGAATACGCCGTGCCGCCCTTGCGGATCATCTCCGTGTAGATCGCCGCTATCTCCTGCACTATCATCGTCTTCCTGTCGCCGTCCTCGAGCGACTTGGAATATTCGACGAGGGACCTCGCGAGCCGCGGCATGGACTTCTTCGCCTCGTCCGAATCGGGGAACTCCTTGCGCAGCCGCTCGAGAGCCCCCTTGCTCTTGGCCAGATCGTTCATCAGCGTGTACATCATGCTGAGTTTTATGTACGCGTTTTTGGCCAGCTCGCCTTTCGGATATTCCTTGACGTACTGCTCGAATCCGGCGACCGATCTCTCGCGATATACCGGAAGATTCTTCTCCGGCCTCGTGAGCCGCCCCCAGTTGTCCGCCGCGAGATAGAGAGCCTTCTCCCGCAGACCGGAATACTCCTTCCTGTCGCCGGCCGAAGTATTCTTGTCGGCCATCATGTCGCCCGCGCGCTTCGCGAAACTCTGGAACTGCTTGATTCCGCGCACGGTCTGCGCCGTACCCTTGTCCAACTGGGCCTGCACAGCCTCGGGCGTCCCGTTCGTCGCGGCCGTCTCCAGCAGTTCGCGCCCTTCCTTCTGGTACATGTCGGCAAGGCTCATCTGCGCCTTGACCGAACGCAATACGTCCTTCTCCGCCGCCACGTACGCGCCCATCGCTTCGATTGCCCGGCCCTGTCGCCGAGCCTCTCGAGACACACAGCCTTGTTGACGAGCGCCGATGTGAAATATAGCGAGTTTGTGTACCGCTCCGCCACGAGCGAATAGAGCGTCACCGCCTCGCGCAGACGCGATTCCTTACGGGCCTCGCTGGCGAGCGACGACGCCACCGCCGGAGCGTTCGCGTGATCGGGATAGCACTCGAGGAAACTTCTGTAGAGCGCGGCCGAACGCTTCGCCTCCCCGAACTGCTTCTCGAGCGCCGCGAGCCTCAGCGTCGCATTGCCGCCTTCCGTGGCGGTCATGCGGTCCGCGGAGCCGGAGAATCTTTCCGCCACGTACCCTTCGACCGCGTCCGCGTCTATGCGCCACTCCTTGATCTTCGCAGCGTCGCCCCCGCCGTTCGCCTGCTTCTCGCGCGCTATGAGATTCAAGTACGATATCGCTATGTGTTCGACGGCGGACACGCTGTCCGGCCCCTCCGGGTACGAGGAAAGCGCCGCATGGAACCCCTTTATAGCCTCTTCGTACTTGCCTTCGCCGAAAATCTCGGACGGGACGCGGAACTGGCTCGCCCTGACGCTCTTCTCCTGCTCCGGGGTGATCACGGTCTTGATTTTCTTGCCGTACGTCTTTTCCGTGAACTCTGCGATCGTCTTGGCGAGGTCGCCAGCGCGTCCCGCCCAGGCGGACTGCGGATAGCGCACGAAGACGTTGATCGCATGGCGGTACGCTCCTCCTTCCCCCCTCTTGCCCTTGGGCCCCTTCGCGCCGAAAAGCAGGCTTCTGACCAGTTCGTCGTCGCGCTTGGCGCCCTTCTTCATTTCGGCTTCGGCCTCTTTCCACATCATTTCCGCCAGCATGAACCGGCAAAGCGGCATCGGAGACTGGCGCAGCAGGCCGTGGCGTCCGTCGGGATCCGCCTCCTCGATCTGCTTGTGCAGCTGGGCGAGCTGGTCGATGTATTCGTCAATCGTGGATTGCGCCTTGGCCACGTCGCCCTTAAGCAGTTCCATCTGCGCCCGCATGGCGATGGCGCGGCCGAAAAACACGGGCTGGTCGCTCATCCACAGCAGCTGATCGACTATCTTGCGCGCCTTGGCCAGCGGTTCTTCGCGCGGCTTGCCGGGCTCCGCGGCGCTCGCGAGCCTTAGATAGATTTCTGCCGTTTCGCACGAAACGTTGCACCACGCCGAGGCTTCCTCGTCGTTCTTGTTCTTGTCGAGGAGCTTCAGGAGCGAAGAATACGAATCGGCGGCCTCGGCGAGTTTGCCGCCCGCCGCGAGTATCTGGCCGTACTGCCAGTAGGCGTCGCGCGTGAAGGAGGCCAGTTCGGCGGAAGGCTGCTTGTTGGCGTCGAAGAACTCCTTGTATATCTTGCCGCAGTCCGCCTTGCGGCCGCGCCGCCAGCAGAAATTGGCCAGTGCGAGGCGCGCCGCCCAGTATTTCGCGCTCTTCCTGTCCGGCAGCGCGGCAATCAGCTTCTTCGCCTCTTCCTCCTTGCCGAGCGACAGCATTCCGCGGACCTCAATCGCGAAAAACACCGTTTCGCTCTCGGGCCACTTCGCCTTCGTGCGTGCGATCACGACATCGGCGAAATCCGGGAAGCCGTACTCCACCAGCCTCTCTGCGTAGGCGACCTCGGAGTCGTACGGCGCGCCGGCGCCCTTCTCCGCGTCCTGCGCGTCCGCTCCCTGCCCGCATGCGACGGCGGCGAAAGACGCCGCGGCCGCCCAGAACACCTCTCTCCACACTCTCATGTTTTGATTATATCACAAAACTGCGCCGGCCTTGACAAAAACCGGGATTCTGTCCATTCTCGTCTCCATCCGGACGACGCGGCCGCCGGCTGCCGGTTCGCCAGTGTGGAAGTCCCGCCACTCGCCGGCGGGGAGCCACACGTCGATCGCGGCCGCGTCCGACGTCACCGGGCAGACCAGGATGTCTTGGCCGAACATATATTGGGTTTCGAATCCCTCCGGCGCGTCCCACAGCGGCCTCATGATCATCGCGTTTCTCTCCGCGGCCGCCTTCGCCGTGCGCTTTATGTACGGCTCGAGTCTTTTGCGCAGCCGGATCTGGTCGCAGATCAGCTTCTCCGTCTCTGGTCCGAAGCGCGACGGCGTCGAATCGGTATTGTAGCCGTGGACGCGCTGGACGGGGCAGAAGGTTGCGAACTGGAGCCAGCGCACGAGCCGCTTGCGGTACGCGGCGTCGCCGTATTGGCCGCGCGGCCGGAAAAAGCCGCCGGCGTCGCTCGTCCAGTACGGCATGGCGGCCGCCGCGAATCCGAGGCCGGCAATTATCTGCTTGCGCAAATCATCCCAGCCGCTGCCCACGTCGCCGCTCCACATTACGCATGGATGGCGCTGCTGCCCGGCGAACGCGCACCGCGTCAGCACGAGCGGCGTTTCGCCGGGACGCAGCGCGCGCAACCTGCGGTCCGCCTCCATGTTGACGAGCAGGGGATAGATGTTGCGATAGACGTCCCCGTCGCCCATGGCGAGCCTGCGTCCGTGGAGATCGTCGTTTTCCGGCTCCACGGCGTCGAGCCACCACGAATCGATTCCCGTCGAAACGCAATTCTTCGCGAACCACTTCCAGTAAACGTCGGCCGCCTCCTTTTTGGAGAAATCGATCCATTCCGTGCCCGGCACGAACCCGCCGGCCGACTCCATCTCGCTGCGGAAAGCCGATTCGCCGGCCGTTTTCGACCATACGCTGAGCATGGTGCGTACGCCGGCTGCGCGGCATTCGGCGGCCATTCCCTTCGGGTCGGGAAAGCGTTTCTCGTCCCATTCCATCGAGTTCCACGTTCCTGGCCGCCACCAGAGCCAGTCCTGCACGATCACCGAAAGCGGCAGATCGCGCTCCTTGAACCAGCGCAAGGCGGCCAGAAGCTCCGCCTGCGTCTTGAAGCGCTCCTGGCAGTGCCAATAGCCCCAGGCCCAGTCAGGCAGCGCCGCGGTACCGCCGGTATCGGCGCGAAAATGCGAGATCGCCTCCTCCGGAGCTCCGCAATAAACGACGTAATCCGTTCCGTCGAGGGGCGACTCCGTCTCGAAGCGCGTCTCGCCTGCGCATTTGCGCATTGAAAGCGCCGGCTCGTCGCGCGATTCCGCCAAAATTCTCGCCTCGTGGCGTCCGGCCGGCAGTCTCTTCTTGAACCCGACTCCCGGAGGAAGCCAGAAATTCCTGTTTTCGACCACCCTCTCGCCGTCTATCTCCACCACCTGCTGCCTGGCCATGCTCCGCCCGCTTTCGAAGAAAAACGCATACTCGCCGGCCTTGTCCGTTTCGAACGCGCCTGTATATGCAATCTCACGGCGGGATTCCCTGGCCCCGCCCGACGACGTCGTGACCTCCACGGTCCGGACCGCCGCGCCTCCGCCAGCCGGAGCTTCCGCGACGAGCGGAATCCGCTTCTTGCACGGATTGAATAGGACTTTCGAATATGTGTGCCAGTAAAGCCCCCAGCCGCGCGTCGAAACGAGAAAGGGAATCGATATCTGCGTATTCACCTGCACGAGAGAGCGCGGAAAACTGCGAATATCAAGCGCACCGTCCTGGAACTGGCCAAGACCGAAAAGCCGTTCGTTCTCCGGCGAATCGAACACGACATGTTTCGCGCCGCTCTCGCGCTCCTCGAGAATCGTCCCCGCGCCAGACTTTTCGAAGCGCACCAGCCCGGTGCGGTGCGACACCGTCGCCGAAAGCGCGCCGGACGAAACCTGCGTCTCCCCCTCTCTCTTTTCCACATTAACGAAAACCGGACGCCTCCCGCGAAACTCTCCGCCATCGCTTTTTTCGACGAAGACCAGTTCCGGCGAAACTTTATTCCCCCGCGTTATGCGCAGCGATCCGCTTGAAAACGACGACACTTCGACAACACCCGCCGCCGTCTCTACAATGGCGGAAACAAGACCGTCCTTCTGTCCACTTGCGGACAAAACGCACAGGTTCAGCGCCAAAACAGCAAAAAACCTCGATCTCGCCGTGTACAACATCAACCTCCCTTCAGACCCGCCGCTTTATCGCGTCCATGAATGCCGCTCCCGGAGCCGACAGGGATATCCCCTTGCGCCGTATGACGCCGACGCGAATCGTCTCGTCGTACTTCAGCGGAACGGCAGTTATTTCCTTGGCGTACATCCGGCTCGCGGCGCCCGACGAGACCGTGAATCCGTCCAGCCCGAGCATGAGCTTCGTCATCGTGGCGCGATCGCGGACGCGGATGTTCTTGTTTCGGTCGATAGCTGGCATCACCTCCTCTGAAAAGTACAGCGCGTTCTCCGCGCCCTGTTCGTATGTCAAATACGGAAAGCCGTCGAGTTCCTCCGGCTTGATCGCCTTTTTCTTTGCAAGAGGATGGTTTCTGCCGACAAACACGTGCGGACGCGAAGCGTACAGCTCCTCGAAGTCCAGCTCTTCTTTTTTCAGAATCTTCGAAATCGTCCTGCCGTTGCGCCGGGAGAGATAGAGAACGCCGATTTCGCTTCTGTGGCGCGCCACGTCGTCGATTATTTCGCTCGTAACGGTTTCCCTGAGCGTAAAGTCGTAGGTAAGCGCTTCGCACGAGCGTACCACTTCCATGAACGCTTCGACGGCGAAGGCGTAATGCTGGCATGAAACGGCGAATTGGGGGCGGCGGACCGCCTTGCCGGTGTATTTCGCGGTTATGCGC
>JAFNRY010000275.1 GCA_017385345.1 Kiritimatiellia bacterium | reverse complement strand
CCGCCGGTGAAGTCGTACTCGAAGAGAACGGCGTCCGAAGCGGATTCCGTGGCAATGACAGCGTCGGCGCCAGCGCGCGAGCTGGCGAGAACTTCGGCCTCGGAGAAGACGCCGTCCCACACGCGCACTTCGTCGAAGTCGGCATTCACCGCGCCGTCGTCCCAGAAGGACCAGCCGAGGTTGAACATGTCGAGCGAGATGTTCTCGCGCATCTTCCAGTTGGCGAGCGTATCGGTGAACGATCCCCTGATTTCGCCGGGATTCGCCAAGTCGATGCAATAGCCGTTTACGGTCGTGTCTGTTCCGTTGCAGGAGAAAGTGAAGGTGAAAAGGTACGGCTTTTTCACTTCGAGGGGTCCCGTGATGCCGATGTTGTCGGCGGGCTTGAACTCAAGGCTCGACTGGTTAATGCCGGGATTGCCCCCGCGATAGTACGTAAAGCAGATTCCGTTGTTTTCGCTCTGGCCGAGACAGAACATCTTCGCCCAGTAGACGTGCGCGTACACGGTAGAGAAGAATTCGAGCGTCACGCTGTCGGACGGCATCTTGTCCGCACCGAGGGCGATGTAGTTGGCATCCTTGCCGCCGCCGGTGAAGCGAACGGCGCCGTTGGCGGAATAGAACCCGCCCTTCATAGTCGCTTCGTCGCCGGTGACGGAATCCTTCAGCGAGCCGTTGAAGCTCCAGCGGTGCGCGAGGGTTGCGGATTCCGTCCAGAGGCGCGTGGCGGAGCCGACGTTGTCGCTGGGAATGGCGTCCGGGCCGCGCGCGACGTTCGCCGCGATCTGTCCGGGCGTGAGCGCCTTCTTCCACACGCGCACTTCGTCGTAGTCCGCGCCGGGATTGTCGTCGTTCCAGGGCGTCGTGCCGAGACCGAACCAGGACTGACTCAGCAGCGCAGTCGTCCATTCGGCCACCGTGTACGTAACGCTCTTACCTACCTGCTCGCCCGTGGAGGCGTTATATACGTAGCCGACAATCGAAGCGGAAGCGCCGTCGCCCTTCGGCAGCACGACATAGGCGAAGTAGTACGGCGTGTTGACGGAAATCGCACCCGGCGTCATGGCGATGTTTCCGCTCGTATACATGCCGTCCTTGCCGGTGACCGTACCGGCGACCGCATTCCAAACAGGACCATTGGCCTCACTTCCATATCCACCCGTTGCATAATTGATCTGCTTGAAGCCCTGAAACACGCCCATCAAACCTTTGGCATTGTAATCGCTGCGCTCGCCGAGGGAGAACACGGAGGCATAGCGCTGAAACGCCGTCGGCGTGGCCCACACCTCGATGGTGAACGGCGTGTCGCCGAGGTCGGAGGGGATCGGGTTCGCGCCGAGTTCCACCCAGCTCGTGCCGTCGCCGCCGGCGTTCACGCGCACGGAGGTGTTGTTGTACAGCGCGGCGTTGCCGCCAAGCACTGCGGTCATGCCGCCAATCGAGCCGGTGTCTTCAAGGCTGTTGTTGAAGCTCCAGCGGTGTATAAGAGCTTCGCCAGCAGGAATTGTGTCGATCGAATACCACCCTGAACTGGCGACGGAGACAGAAGGCGAATCTGCGGAATCAGTCACGGGACGAACGGGAAAACCACTGGAGCGGTAGCCATGGTAATGGGAGAAGTGGTTCGAATTGAAGAAGAGGCCGTATGCGTATTGTGCTGCACCCAAATCCGACATAGAGGAGGACCAATAGTAGCCGTCCGAGCCGGGGTCGTAGGAGAGCCTGTCATCGCCGTTGTCGGCGGCGGGAAGGAAGATGCTCTTGTCCGAATAGCCGCCTTTGCCGGTGACAAGACGCCCATAGACGCCATTGCATGTCGTCCATGTCGTAGTACAATTGACCATCAGCGCGCCGAACTCCGCGTCAGTAGGCATGCGCCATCCTTCGCCCCACTGCACCTGCGCCGCATCATGTTCCGGCGCAAGAATATAAGTGTCGTTCGTCGATACAACCCATCCCTCGCTTAACAGTTCCGATTTGTATCTGAATGTCGGCACATTCCCAAAAACGAACGAGAAGTTTGTGTTCGAACCATCGCTTGCTACCCAGGCGTCGCCTTCGCGCCTGTAGCCGACCGTATCGCCCCACCAGAAATAGAGGCCGTAATCTTCCGGCTTTTCCGCGCCGATGTTGGTTGTCGCCCAGTACGGTCCGTCCTCCCAGAGCTGCACCTTGGATTCCTTCACGGCCTTCACGACGAACTGCACGTCGCCCCTTTGATCCGGCCAGTCCGCGCCGGCGTCCCATACTATATGACGGTCTTTGCCGGGTGCGACGCCCGCGCCAGCGTCGCCGGTGAACGAGACGGCTGCAATCCGGTTGGAAACCCCCTCGATTGCGATTTCAACCGAATAGGTTCCGCTGGTGGAATCGAAGTCGTAGTAGATATCGACAAGTTGCGAACCGGTGCGCTGCGCTCCGCGAACGTTCGCCACCAGCGGACGCCTGACGGCCTTCAGAATCCCGCCGTTCGAATTTTCGAAATACCATCCATACGGCAATGCAGAGTCGTCGGGCGTTCCGGAAATGCGCGCCGTATCGGCCGCCGCAACGACAACCTCGGCATTGGTGCAACCTGCAAGATACGGTGCCTCGATTCTGGCGGCGG
>JAFNRY010000274.1 GCA_017385345.1 Kiritimatiellia bacterium | reverse complement strand
GGCGGGAAAGCGCGGCTGAATGGCATGACATGTGTGCCGACCGCGTCCACACGGGTTCAACAAGGTGGGACGGCATGATACCGCCGGCGAAAACGGATCGACCGGGCAGCTCCGGGTCTGGCGAAGGGCGGGAAGCCCCGAACCGGGCGAAAAGGCAAAGAAGGAAGAAAACAAACATGAAGAAACTCATGATTGCAGCGGCTGTGGCGGCCATCGGCGCCGGCGCGTTTGCAAGCGGCACCAAGGCTCAGGTCTATGATGCCAAGATCACCGTCAAGACGACCGTTTGCAAAGACGGCAAGGTCTCCAACGGCTATCTGACCAAGGTTCTTGAGATGGAGAAGGGCGATTCCTTCGCCTATCGCGCTCAGGGTTCGCGCACGATCCTCGGCCTCCTCTGGGGCTGCGGCTGCGACGAAGCTTTTGCCGGCGAGTGGAGCGAGAACGAGAACGGCTACTGGTACGGCAACCTCTTCTGGGACAAGAAGACCAGCCAGTGGATCGGCGATACGTTCGACAGCACGGAAGTCGATTTCGGCGCCAGCGGCGATCAGGAAGGCTTCATCAACCGCATCGGCAAGAAGGCCAGCGAGGTCGAGATGTACTGGATCCTCAAGGTCGTTCCCACAGGCGATGACGTCGGCGACGAGGGCAAGCTCAACAACGCCGGCTTCGGCAAGGTCACGGACAAGGAAGACGGCTGCGACAGCTACATCAGCTCCGCGAAGGGCAACACGGCCGGTTTCCTCCCCGCTCCCGGCAGCGAGTTCAGCGACTGCATATACTGCGGCGAGACCGGCTACTGCGAAGCCTGGAACTTCTGCGAGTGCGAAGAGGGCTACTACAAGGGCGACGAGTTCACGGCCGCGACGGGCACCTGGACGCTCAAGTACAACAAGAGCGCTTCCTCGAAGCTCAGCGCCAAGGGCTACATCACCCAGGCTGGCGTGAAGAGCCTCCCGAAGGATCTCCTCGCCGAGCTCAAGCTCGCGGGCGAATAATCGCGACTGTTGCGACCGGGGCGACCCGGAAACACTAAAAGGAGGGCGGGGGCAACCTCGCCCTCCTTCACATTGTAAAGACCGGCGGGACAGGCGGAAATCCGGAACGGCGGCGAAACGGAAGGAGGAAAAGATGATGAGGCGTACGATAGCGACGGCAGCGTGCATGGCGACGGCGGCCGTTTTTCTCGCCGGCTGCCCGAGCGGCGAAAGTGCGGGTCCGGAGAAGAAGGCGGCGGAGAGCGCGCCGGCGAAGGCGCAGACGCCGCCGGCCGGAGCAAAGGCGAAGCCGGCCGCCAAGAGCGCGGAAAAGACGATAGCCCGTGTTGACGACGCCGTGCTTACGACGTCCGGCCTCGAGGCGCAGATCAAATTGCGCGCGGAGTTGCTGAAGATACGCAAACGGAAGGTCGGCTCGAAGGAGCTCGACATTCTCCGGAAGAAGCTCGGCATGACCGCCGCAGACCATTTCATCCGCCGAGAACTTCTTTTGAAATGCGCCGCCGAACGCGGCATAGCGCTTACGGGCGCCGACAGGGCGGACTACGCGAAGAAGTTCGCCGCCACATACAAAAAGAAGAGCATCGAAGACGTGAAGAAGCTACTTTCTCCCGCCTCGGCGGAACTTCTCGCCAAGGACGCGGAAAGGGAGGCGCTCGCCGAAAAGACGGAAAAGGCGCTGCGCGACGGCATAGACAAGAAGATGGACGAGGCCGAAATCAAGAGGGTTTACGACAACATAGCGACAATGAACGAGACCGCGGCGAAGACCAACGCGCTCGTTTTCGCAAGGGCGAGGAGCGTTTACAATCAGATAAAGTCCGGCAAACTGCTGTTCGAGGAGGCGGTGGAGGATTATTCCGAGGCGGAGGAGACAGAAGACGGCGGGGTTTGGAACGAGTTTTTGATTTCCGAACTGAAAGACGAGGCGGAGCTGATCGCGCGGCTGCCGACGATGTCGCCGGGCGACATAACGCCGCCGATAGAGAACGACAACGGCTTGTCGATCATGAAGCTCGTATCCATCGGCGAATACAGGAAGGGGGACGCGGCGCCGGAGCCGACGTACAGGCTGGCCCGCGTGTTCTTCCGTCTGCCGCTTTTCATGGAGGTTCCGACGCGCGAAGAACTCGAGAAGGCGATACTCGACAAGCGCAGAGGCGAAGCCGTGGGCAAGGCATTGCAGAAGGCCGGCGACTCGTCGCGGGTCGAAGGCGGCCGCATAGAGAGGAAGAGGCGCGCGGAAGCGGCGAAGAAGAAGGCGGGAGCCGCGAAATGACGGCGCGTCACGCGCGCGCGCCGCTCGCTGCGGCGCTTTTGGCGGCGTTCGCGGCGTTCCCTGCCGCAGGCGGGGCGGCTGGAGCCGGCCCGGCCCGGCTTTTCCCTTACAATGCGTCGTTCTGGGAGCTCGTCGACGAGAAGGGGGCGGTCCACGATCTGCCGGTGGCGCCGCTGACCGGCGCCATTTCCGACGGCAGGTGGTTTGTGGCGCCCGGACGCCACGGGAACGCCGAGGCGACGCTCGGCGGGAAGAAGTATGTTTTCAAGAACGGATTTCTCGCCGCTATCGAAGAGAGCGGGAAGAAAAGGACGTTCGAGGTTCCGCCGGCAATGCCGTCCGGCGGCGTCGAGGCTTTGTTTCCGGCCGAGAAGAGCGCGGCCGGCGAGGCGCAAGACGGAGGCGGAGTGCGTTTTTCGACGAAGATATGGGAAACGTCCGACCGTTTCAACGCGTTCTACGGCAATCCGAACAAGACGGCTGTGCTTTTCGTGCAGCTCGCGCTCGTTCTGCTCGCGGCGGCCGTCGCGCTGCCGAGGCGCGGAAGCGTCTTGCGCATAGCGGGGGCGGCGGTCTGCGCGGCAGGGGCGGCCGGCTGCGCCGTCTGCATGTTCATGACTTGTCGCGCGGCGGTTTCGTGGCGCTCGCTGCCGGCGTCGCGATACTGGCGACGCGGTTTTTGAGGTTCACGCCGAGGAGGATCGCCATCGCAGCGGCGGCGCTCGCCCTCGCGGGATGCGCC
>JAFNRY010000273.1 GCA_017385345.1 Kiritimatiellia bacterium | reverse complement strand
GGTGCCGTCCGAAACCACGGCGACGAGATTCGGTTTCGCCGTGCAATCGTAGATCGCAGAAGGTTCGGCGGCTATCGCCTTCACCGCGTGCGCCACGCCGGGCGTGTACGCAAGACACAGATCATCCTTCGTCTTCAGCGGCTTCGGCAGCCTCGTGCCGACTTTACCGCCTTTGTGGAACGCCAACGTCTCTTCTCTGCCGTATTTCATATTCACGGTATATTATACCACACGACGCAACATCCGCCGCCAGCCCGGCGCGGCGCGCCGCCTACCACGCAGGCTTCTCGAAGAAGCCGAAATGCGTCGTCTTTATGCCGAGCGGCTCCAGAGTCTGCCGCACGATATCAAACCAGTCGCCCCTCATGTCGCACGCAACGACAACCGCGTCCGCCTTGGTCTTTCGCACTATCTCGGGAGCCTCTCCGAGAGTTCCCAGAACCTCGATTCCGCCGATGCGCTTGCCCTTGAGGGTTATGTCGTCGTCTATGAGACCGACGATAAAGCGGTGGTTCGCCGCGGCCGAGCGCACCAGTTCGCGGCGGAAGGACCTGTAGCGCAGCCCGGCGCCGTAAACGAGTATCCGCGAAACCTCTTCTCCGCTTCCGCCGGACATCAACCTGGCTCTGTCGAAAGAGTAGAGCAGATCCCTCACGAGCGCGCGGACGACGCGCAGCGCGGAAACGGCCACGAAGGAAAGCGGGACGTAGAGGAAAGTGAATCTCGCCAGGTTCGCGGAATCTGCCGGCGAATAGTATATCGCGGCGGAAGAGACGATGCCGCCGGCGGCGCACGCCAGAGCGAGGCGCGCGAAGTTGGAAAGCATCGCCCGGGACCAGACCGTGCGGTAGGTTCCGACGGCGACGAGCGCGGCGAAGACGGACGCCGTGCGGAGCGGGAACTCGATGCGAAGCAGGTCGCGCGTTACTGGCGCGCCGGTCGTCCAGACGCAAGCGAAGAAAACGGCGGCGAGCATGAAAGCGTCGCCCGCCACGGAAAACGGCACCACGAGACGCGCCCTGCGGCGCCGGGCCTTGACGGCGCTGTCGCGCGCAAGGGAGCCGAGCAGACGCCCCGCGTCGAACAATTCGATGCGGGCCATGTCCTTGAACACCACGAACGAACCGAGCGCGAGAGCGATCAGCCACAGGCCGCCGGCGCGCGAACGCAGAACGACCGCCACGAGCCCGGTGGCCACGGCCAGCGCCGCCGCCGCGTACAATATCGACACGGCCTTGCGCTGGTCCATCCCGACGGAGCGCAATATGCGATGGTGCAGATGGTCCGCGTCGGGCGCCATCACGCGCCCGTTCCCCTTCTCGCCCGTGCGCTTCTGCAGAACGCGCCGAAGGGAGCGCCGGCATATCGCGAGAAACGTGTCGAAAATCGGCACGCCCATCGCGAGCAGCGGAACGCCGATGGAAACGAGAACGCTGTCCGGCTTCTGGTGCGCGAGCGTCATGACGGCCAGCGTGAAACCGATGAACATGGAGCCGCAATCTCCGAGGAAGACGCTCGCCGGATTGAAATTGTACCTGAGGAATCCGAGGAGCGCGCCGATGAAGGCGAAATGGAAAATCGCGTCCTCGGCCTTTCCGTCGAGTATCAACACGCCCGCCAGGCCGAGCGTCGCTATCAATGCAAGCCCGCTCGCCAGCCCGTCGAGCCCGTCGATCAGGTTGAACGCGTTGACAGCGCCGACGATCCAAAACACCGTGAAAAAGCAGTCGAGCGCCGCCGGCAGCGACGGCCACATCGCGCGGAATCCGACGCCGAGCCAGCTCCATGCGAAAAACGCCACGGCGACCTGTCCCAGAAGCTTCAGCCTCGCATCCATCCCGAACTTGTCGTCGGCGAGCCCTATGGCGGCCATCGCGGCGGCGAGCGCCGAAAAACGCCAGTAGGCGCCCTCCCCGGAACCGGAGAACGCCGTGCCCAGCGGAGATATCCCCTCCAGGGCGCAGAAGACGGTGTATGAAGTGAAAAGGCCGAGCACCAGCGCGAGGCCTCCGCCGCGCGGAATCGGGGTTTTGTTGATGCGGCGCGGATC
>JAFNRY010000272.1 GCA_017385345.1 Kiritimatiellia bacterium | reverse complement strand
GGAAATGGATACACGCAAAGTGGCGTTCGTATGGGATGGCGCTTCCATTCCCGTAGTTTCTGCGATAAGGGAAGCTTCTGGCGCCGCTCCACTCATTGTCGGATGGGGGCAGAGCGACAATTGGATACACTCGCCCAACGAAAACTTTCGCTTCGAACAGTTTGCAAAAGCGAGAGAATGGGCTGCAAAGATTCTCGCCGCCCTTTGATCGTGAAGCGACGCGCCCTGCAGCCGATGCGACGCAAATCCATCAACTCCTAAAGAGCCGGTAGAACGGCGACGATCACCTGGGCTATTCCCCCGTTGATTTCATACCTTTCGGGCGGCGGGTCGCATCTTTCTTTGGGGGCATGGCCGGAATGATAGCACAGGAGGATGCTTGATTCAAAGGGGGATGTGACCATTCATCTTATGTGACTATTCATCTGAAGACGAAATACAACGGAAGTGGTATAATGAGGACAGTTCGAAATATAAAAAAAGGAGAGTAGAATGGAACTCAAAGGATCGAAGACGGAAGCAAATCTGATGGCGGCGTTCGCCGGCGAATCGCAGGCCCGCAATAAATACGACTACTACGCCTCGCGCGCCAAAAAGGACGGCTACGAGCAGATCGCCGCCATCTTTCAGGAGACGGCGCTCAATGAAAAGGAGCACGCCAAGATGTGGTTCAAGCTCTTTGCAGGTGTGTACGGGACGAAAGAAAATCTTCTGTCCGCCGCTGCCGGGGAGCACGAAGAGTGGTCCAGCATGTACAAACGCTTCGCAGAAGAGGCAGATGCGGAAGGATTCAAAGACATAGCCGAAAAGTTTCGCAAAGTGGCCGAGGTCGAGGCGCGCCATGAAGAGCGCTACCGCAAACTCGCCGCCAATATTGAGTCCGGCGAAGTATGGAAGAGAGTCGGCGTGAACAGGTGGCAGTGTCGAAACTGCGGCGCGATAGTCGAGTCCGAAACTGCGCCTGAGACGTGCCCCGTCTGCGACCATCCGCGTGCCTATTTCCAGCTCGAACAGAACAACTTCTGAAATTGCGCGCCGACCTGGCTTGATTTCCGTAGTGTTCTACCATATGTTGCACATTCCACATTACCTGACCGTTCGGGAAAGCATTACATTGATTATGGTATAATTCGTCCAATGGCACAGGACAATATTCTCGAAGTCCGGGACTTGAAAGTGTGGTTCCCCTTGAGGAAGGGGATTTTCGGATTCGTATCCGGCTACATAAAAGCCGTGGACGGAGTCAGTTTTGATTTGAAAAGAGGGACTACGCTTGGCGTGGTCGGAGAATCCGGCTGCGGCAAATCCACGACGAGCCGTGCAATTCTTCTTTTAAACAAGCCTCGTTCCGGTTCGATAAAGATAGACGGGACGAATATCATGGCCGTCGGAGCTGATAGAATGTCGTACCGGCGCAAGGTGCAGGTAGTGTTTCAGGATCCGCAGGCGTCGCTCAATCCAAGGCATACCGTCATGGAGATCCTTACCGAAGGAATGGTGTGCCACGGGTTGTGCAAAAAAGCGGAACGTGCGGACAAGGCCGTCGAATTGCTCGAGTCGGTAGGAATGCCAGCGGACATACTCCATCGCTATCCACACGAATTCTCCGGCGGGCAGAGACAGAGGCTCTGCATCGCGCGCGCTATCGCGCTGAAGCCGGAGTTACTCATTTGTGATGAAGCCGTTTCCGCCCTCGACCTTTCTATTAGGGCTCAAGTCCTCGATTTGCTTGCGGGATTGAAGAAGAAGCTTTCGCTCAGCATGATGTTCATTACCCACGATATCGGCGTGGTCCAGCATGTGGCGGACGATGTGATTGTTATGGAGAAGGGGCGTATAGTGGAAAAGGGGCCGTGCAGAGAAGTACTTTCCAATCCGCAAGAGCAATATACGAAATATCTGATGGCGTCCGTGCCGAAAATCGGCCGGCCACTGCCGCCAGGCCACTGACGGGGCCGACCAGAAACGGAGTATCGCAGAAATGTTCAACAATAGGATATACCACAAAATCGATGCATTGTCGGGTTCAGTGGCAACGCTAAGAGCCGACGGCGTGAAATACGGCGAGATCGCAGAAGTAGAATCGCGCGCTGGCGTATCGCTTGCACAAACGATCAAACTCGACGGGCCAAATGTGACATTGCAGATATTCGCCGGGGCAAGGGGTGTAGATACATCTGCACGTGTGCGCTTTCTCGGCGAAGAAATGAAGGTGCCGTATTCGCACGCTCTCCTTGGTCGCGCATTTACCGGATCTTGCACGCCGCGCGACGGCGGTGGCCCGGTCGAGGGCGAGGCCACACCGATCGGCAAGCCTTCCGTCAATCCGGCGAGGCGCATCATGCCGAGAGAGATGGTCAGGACTAACATCCCAATGATCGATCTCTTTAACACTCTTGTAAAGTCCCAGAAGTTGCCTATCTTCGCAAAAGCAGGAGAGCCTTACAACGAATTGCTCGCTCGCATCGCATTGCAGGCTGATTCCGACGTCATTGTAATTGGCGGCATGGGACTAAAGTACGACGAGTATCTCAAATTGCGCAATACCCTCGACAAGTCCGGCGCTCTCGCCAAGACAGTCATGTTTGTTCACACGGCTGCCGATCCGACAGTCGAATGCATGCTCGTGCCCGATGTGGCGCTTGCCGCCGCCGAAAGAT
>JAFNRY010000271.1 GCA_017385345.1 Kiritimatiellia bacterium | reverse complement strand
CCACTACCGTTACCAATTCCCCGCTTCCTTTCCGCGCTGTCTGGAAATTCGATTCCGTGGAGCCGGCGGACGAGATAAGCGTAGAGTACCGCGACTGGACCGGAAGGGAATGGAGCCGCGTGGAAAAAGGCGCGTCGCGAGTGCCGACCGAACCGATGCAGGCGCCGGGCGAACTTTGGCGCGACGTGGAGGCGGTTTCCTTCGGCGATTTCGCGGTCATGGCGAAGAAACTGGTCGCGGCGGCCGCGGTGGACGCATGTTCGACGGATGGGACGCGTTCTCTGGTAGAGGCGGCGTCCGCGGCGCAGACGTTCGAGGACAAGGTGAAGACGGTGCGCGACTGGATGGCGAAGAACGTGCGCGTCTCGGGACCGGGGCTGTACGAACTGCCGCTGGATCTCCAGCTTACCGCGCCGTGCGAAGTGCTGGAAAGCCGGTACGCCACAAGGCTCGACTACGTGCGCACGATGTGCGCGTTGATGAAGGCCGCCGGACTCGACGCCGACATTGTGTTCGCGGCCGACGACGCGGTGGCGCCGCCTGAACTCGACAGGTTCGAGCTCAAGGAGAAGCCGGACGTCTCGCGCTATGACGCGGCTCTTTGCCGCGTCAGGGAGCGACGCGGCGGATTCCTCGGTCTGGGCGGCGAGACCGCGACGTTCTACACCGGAACCGAGAACGAGTACACCGCTGCGGGCGAAGTGCCGTATCGAGGCTGCCGGTACATGGATCCGGCGGCCGGCGAATGGCTTTCGCGCATAGAGACGCCGCGCGGCGACGAAGAGACTACGTCGATCTCGGTGTCTGCGGAGGCGGATGCTTCGGCCACGGTGTCGTACGAAAGGGATGTCGCGGGTCCGTCCGCCGGAGCATTCCGGAAGAGTTACGCCGAAATGCTGCCCGAGGAAAGAAGGCGGCATCACCGGAGCCTGCTTGCGTCGATTGACAGGGCCGCCGTCCCCGCCGGCGAACTGCGGATAGAGACCGACCCGGGCGCGCACATCGCTTTCGAGGCGCGGGTTCCGGATTACGCCACCGTGGAAGGCGATGTCATGACGGTAAGACTCCCCGGAATAGGCGGAAACATTTTCAACATGACTGGTCCGGCGCGTTCGACGCCAGTGCTCATCCCCGGCCGCGATGGTTGCGAAACGACTGTGGCTACCATCGTGTTTCCGTCCGGCTACGACACGATCGAGCGGATGCCGCGCGATTTCTCCGCAACGTCGCCGGACGGCGGGGAACTCTTGTATGAATTGAAGTTTTCGAGCTCGACGAATGCCGCCGGCAGGCTTTCGGTTTCCGCCGTCGAGCGTATTCCCGCGCATAGCGCCGCCATGCTGTCGCCGGATCGCGCCGCGCTTGTGAAAGAATGGACGAGGGTCGCGGCGTCGCGCGGAATGCGTACGGTCTCGGCGCGCAAAGGAAAGGCTCCGTAGCGAATGCGCAAGCCAGAGATACTCTCCCCGGCCGGCGACTTCGTCTGCCTACAGGCCGGGATTGACGCCGGCGCCGACGCAGTGTATTTCGGACTTGAAAAGTTCAATATGCGTTCCGGTAGCGGCGTCAATTTCCGCATGGCGGACCTGCCGGAGATTTCCGCCCGCTGCCGCGCCGCCGGCGTAAAGGCCTATTTGACGCTCAATTCGATAATGTTCGAAGGGGAGACGGCGCTTTTCGAGGAAATCGTCCGCGCCGCGAAAGGGTATGTCGACGCTTTGGTTGTCTCCGACTGGGGAGTGATCGAACTGTGCCACAGGCACGGAGTGCCTTTCCACGTATCGACGCAGATGTCGCTTTCCAATTCCGCAGCCGTGCGCTTTCTGCTTTCATGCGGCGCGGAGCGCGTGGTGCTCGCCCGCGAATGCACGTTTGCCGAGGTGAAATCGATAGCGGAGGCTACCGGCGCCGAGATAGAGTGTTTCGTCCACGGGGCGCAATGCGTCGCCGTATCCGGACGTTGTCTGATGAGCCACGACGCGTTCGGAGCGTCGGCGTGCCGCGGAGAGTGCCGCCAGCCGTGCAGACGCAAGTTCCGCATACAGGCGGTGGATCTCTATTCCGACGGGCAGGGTCGTCCGGTGCACGAGTCCAATACCGCGTTCGAGGTCGGCGCGCACACGATTCTTTCCGCCAAGGATTTGTGTTCCATCGGTTTCGTGGACAAGCTTGTCGAGGCTGGAATAGCGAGTTTCAAGATCGAGGGCCGTGCGCGCAACGCCAACTATGTCATGGTTTGTACGAGGGCGTACAGAAAAGCGGTGGATGCCGTCGCCGCCGGAACGTACACGCCGGAACTCGCCGCCACGTTGCGCAAGGATCTCGAAAGCGTGTTCCACAGGGAGTTCTCTCCCGGCCTCTACTACGGCAGGCCGGGGGAGAGCCAGTTCGCGGACAGCGAAAATTCGCTCGCGACATCCGTGAAGAGGCACGTCGGCGTCGTGATGGACTATTTCGCCAAGTCTGGAATCGCCCAGATCAAGATAGAGAACCATGCCGTTTCGCGAGGCGACGAGCTTCAAATACACGGCGCCACGACCGGGGTGGCCGAGTTTCGCGCAGAAGACATGAGGCGGGACGAAGAACCGGTGGAGACGGCGTTGCGGGGAACATGGGTCACGTTGAAGACGCCACGCTGCAGGCGCGGGGACAAGGTGTTTTTCGTGGAACAGGTTTCCCGCCAGTCCCCCTGACGGGGCGGAAGGATTGTTGACCGTGAATGTTCTGATAACAGGTGCCAGTTCGGGAATCGGCAGGGCTTTGGCGCTCGAATGCGCCAAACGCGGGGACAGGCTTTTCGTTTGCGCGCGCAATATCGCCGGTCTTGCCCAGGTCGCCGCCGAGTGCGATGCCGTCTCTCGCGGTTGCTGCACTTGCACGCAAATCGACGTAAGAGACAGGGGCGCTCTTGAAAAATGGATGGTTTCGTCCGATGAGCTTGCGCCGCTCGACATGGTGGTGGCGAACGCCGGGGTTTCCACGGGAGAAGAGACCGAGGAAAACGTGCGGCGCACGTTCGACGTGAATATTTCGGGATGCATCGATACGGTCCTTTGCGCAATCAGGCTGATGCGTCCGCGCCGGCGCGGGAAAATAGTCGTCTTGTCGTCCCTGGCCGGGTACGGACCGCTTGCGAAATGTCCGTCGTATTCCGCGTCGAAGTCGTTTGTGAAGACGTGGGCGCTTGCGTTGCGCGGGATGTTGCGCGCCGACGGTATTTCGGTTGTCGCGGTCTGTCCGGGATTCGTGCGTTCGCGGATAACCGACGCCAATACTTGCCCCATGCCGTTTTTCATGGAGGCGGAGGAGGCCGCGCGCCGTATTCTTCGCGGAGTCGATCGCGACAGGGGAGTAGTCTCTTTCCCGTGGCCGATGCGATTCGCGGCATGGCTGTACGGAGCGCTTCCATGGCGTTTGTCGTCCTTCATAGGCGGGTGGCTCCCTGGAAAGGCGGTGCGGCGGTGAAGATCGCGGTCGTATCAGATCTCCATGCGAACCTCGATGCCTTTCGCACAATGCTGTCCGATGCCGGGCGGCTCGGCGTTGACGAGATAGCGTGCCTCGGGGACGTGGTCGGATACGGTCCGTTGCCTGCGGAGACGCTTGACGCGGTGCGGCGGCATTGTTCGGTCTTGATAGCCGGAAACCACGACGACGCGGTGTCGGGGCGCTTCGACGCCTCCACGTTCATAGATGTGGCGCGAGAGGCGGCGTTGCGCCACCGCGCGGCGCTTTCGAAGGACGCCTTGGATTATTTAGGGTCTCTTCCGTACGTTTGCAGGTTCGGAGAGGCGGCTGGCGCGCACGGCGATTTCACGGCTCCGCGCGAGTTCAGGTACGTGGACGGCGAAAGTGCCGCGGAGGCGAACTTCGCGGCGACCGACGCTCCGCTTCTTTTCGTCGGGCATACTCACATCCCCTGCATATTCCACGTCGGCGCATCCGGCACGGTGCATCGCGACAAACCGCAGGATTTCGTGCTCGAGACGGGCGTGCGGTATATTGTGAATCCCGGGTCGCTCGGATATCCGCGCGAGGAGGGCGGCAGGTGCGTTTCTACATATGTGGTGTACGACACGGCTGCGAGGTCGGTGTTTTTCCGAGAGCTGCCGTTCAGAATCGGCTCCATTCTGCAGCGGGGGACCGGAGGCGCCGCGTCCGGCGCCGGTGCGCCGGACGATGGCAAAGGCGGAGGCGTCCGCTGGAAGGCGAATGGCAGGGCGCGCGTATCGCGTTACGCGCTGGCGGCAGTGGCGCTTGCAGGGGCTGCGCTTGCCGCCTCGGTGGTGGTAAATCTCAGAGAGACGGCGTCTCTTGAACGGGACGAAGACCGCCTCCCCTCCGCTGCGCGCGGAATCATGGCCGGCGAGGCGCCGCCGGGCGTCGGCGAAGAAGTGTTTCCCCCGGTGGAAACGAAACGCGGTCCGGCCGACAGATATGTGAATCCCGGGCTGAAGTTGCGCCGGGGGTCCGCCCCCGCCATGCTTTACATCGAGTATCTGGATCCGACCGGAGCCGTAGTTTGGACGGAGATGAAAAGGCCCAGAAAAAGCGCGACGTCCCGGTCGATTCCGCGAGAGGCGGCGCGGGCGGCGTCGGCGAGATTCTCCATTTATTCCATGCCCGGCGGATCCCGTCCGGACATAGAGGCGTTCGATCCGCGTTTTACTTTGGACAAGGAGAAGGAGTAGCCTCCAGCGGCTTCTGCCGTACGCATCGACATCGCTACCGTGTGCAGCGATGTCGCCTTAGCCGTGCGGCATTGCCGCCGGAACGATCCGTTGCCTTATTAGGTTTGGCTGGATTGTTTTAAAGATCGGCGTCCGAAAATGTGGATATGAATTCGATGGGATAGCCCCTGTCGAGATCTTCCATCTTGTCCACCGTGCAACTGCTGGCGGTCTGCATCGCGATGCGTTTGATGTTGATTTTCGCAGGCGTCGTCCATGAGAGTTTCGCAAACGAGACGAGCGCGTTCGGATCGTTCTCGGTGTCGGCCAGCACTGCGACTATCGGGCCGTCCTTGCCGAGGCGCGCACGGGTCTCGACGGCGATGGTTCCGGATGAAATCGCGTCCGCAACCAGCCCGAGGCACGGCACGAAGAAGTCGCCGACCATTCCGGCCGCGTAAATCGTCGATTTCGTCGGTGCGAAGGCGACGATTGCGGATTCCACAACGAGCGTGTCAGGCGTGTCGGGGTTGTCGATGACGGTCACGCCGATGGCTTTCTCCTGCGACTTGAATGCTTTGTAATACGCTTTGTGCGCGAACTCGGCCAGATCCTTCAGGTCGTCTTCGGCGGTCGTTATGTTCTTCGCCAGCTCGTCCCAGGCGCTGCCTTTCTGAAGATATTTTGTCTCCACTGGCGCAATATAGATGTGTTTGAGGCCGGCCGCCATGAGAGCGTCGAGATCGGCCCAGTAGTAGTGGAACGGGCAGGAATCGTCCATGCGGCGGATCTTTTCATGGTGCGGGAGAAAGTCTGTCAGCGGAACCGGATCGGCGCGCAGCCAGGATGTAAGGGTGGATTTGCATCCGGCGAGCGCGAGAATGGCCGTTGCTACGAGGACTGCCAGAGTTTTGGATGTATTCACTTCTTCTTTGCCTTTCATGATTGTTTGGACTGTTCGTTTTCAACAATTGCGGTGCATGTTATCAAAATGGCGGAAACCGTGTCAAATCGAGATGATATGTCGCTACGCACGGGGATGCCATGTGGTATAATACAAGACATGTTGACGATGGTAATATCGGTGTCGGTAGCGTGCGGCTGCGGCGCGCTTCTGCGCTTTGGAGCCGGTTGCGGCGCGGGGTGGAGCGTCGCGGGCGCGTTCGTCGCGTTTTTCGGGTTGCAGTTTTTCGCCGGACGCCTGTTCCGCAAACGGATGGCGGCCGACATGCAGGCGGTGCAGTCGATACTCGCCGACGGACAGAAACAGATTCAGCAGAAGGTGCAGCGCTGGCAGATCAGGCCGCCGGGTTCGCTTCGCGCCGCGCAGGACGAACTTGCGGCCGACATGCGCGTTTTCGTGGACAAGGCGCTCCGGGAGACGGAAAAGCTTTCGCGCTACAGGCTTTGGGTGCCGCTCGTCTCCCGCCAGACTGCCACCGCGCAGCTCCAGCTCCATTGGATGGCGAAGAACTTCGACAAGGTGGATGAATTGATGCCCAGGGCCATTCTCGCCGATCCTTCGCTTGTGGCCATGAAGATGGCCCGCATGTACATGAAAGGCGAAGACGTCGGCGCAATTGAGAAGTTCTACAGGAAGTCCGTCCGTCGCGCCCGCTACAACGCGAACGTTCTTCCCGCGGCTTGCATGGCGTGGATACTCCTTCGCAAAAACGACGAAAACGGCGCTTTCTCTGTGCTGACCGATGCGCTCGGCAACAGCGACGACGCGACGTTGAAGTCGAATCATGCGCATCTTGCGAACAACCGCGCTGCCAATTTCAGCAACTCCGGGCTTGGCGATGCATGGTACGCCCTGCATTTGGAGGAGCCCAAGACGAGGCAGCCAAGGCAGCACAGGCGGTACAGATAGCGCCGACGGCGTTTCACGGGCGGAGCGATGGCGAGGAAAGCGATAATTCTTGCGGCGGGACTCGGGACGAGGCTCCGGCCGCTGGACGCAGCGACTCCAAAGCCGTTGATGCCGGTCTGGGGCGAGAGCATGCTCTCGCGCGTGGCGGCGATGCTGCGCGGCTGGGGCGTAGAGGAGATTGCGGTCAACTGCCACCATTTGCGCGAGAAGATCGAGGAGTGGTGCGCCAGGAATGGTTGCGTGGCGAGTTCCGAGCCTGAGATCCTCGGTACCGGTGGCGCTTTGAATCCGCTGCGCGAATGGCTCGGCGGCGAGCCGTTCTATCTTGTCAACGGCGACATAGTGGCCGAAGGCATCGATGCGCTTCCCGAGGCTTTCTCCGGCGACTTCGCCAGCGATGAAATCGCCAGATGCATAGTGTGCGAGGAAGGGCCACGAACTATCGAAGTCGAGCCGTACAGTCGTTTCGTCACCTGTTGGAAAAGTCTAGACGCCGGGCTTCCCGGAACATACACGTAT
>JAFNRY010000027.1 GCA_017385345.1 Kiritimatiellia bacterium | reverse complement strand
TCCCCGGCATCGACGGCCTCTGCCACATCTCCGAGCTCTCCGACAAGCGCGTCCCCAACGTGGAGTCCGTCTGCAAGGTCGGCGACAAGATGATGGTCAAGTGCCTCGACGTGGACGAGCGCGGCAGGATCAAGCTCTCGCGCCGCGCTGCCATGGCCGAACTCGACGCCAAAGCGCAGCAGTAAGGCGGCCGACGGGCGACCGCGTCGCAAAAAGAAAAAGAACCGGAAGCGTCCGCTGGACACTTCCGGTTCTTTTTGGTATCATTTGGGCCGTCTTCACGCCGGGGTAGCACAATGGCAGTGCATCTCATTTGTAATGAGAGGGTTGCGGGTTCGACTCCTGTTCCCGGCTCCAACCGCCGGGAGCAACGCACGATTTTCTTGATTTAAGAAGAGCCCAAATGATAGAATAGGCGCGTATGAAAAAGACTCCGACACAGATAACCGTGAGACCACAAGCCGCTTCCGGCGGCGCCACTATCGCGGAAAGGTTCAAGCTCGACGCGATTCCGCAAGGTCCGACGGTGGACAAGAAAGCGCTGACGCTGGCGTTTTCGTTCGGGCTTCTCGGGCTTGCCGGCGCGATGGCGCTTGCGGCGATGCTGTACTCCCACTGGGATTTCATGTCGAACATCTGATGAAAGACGTGATGAAATCGGCGGCGGCGAAGGCCGCCGTCCGGTTCGCGCTCGACGAAGATCTGGCAGGCAGGGCCGGGGGACGCCGGCTCGACGCGACGAGCGAGGCGCTCGTCCCGCCCGGCAGGACGGCGACCGGCGTGATATTCGCCAAAGGCGCGCCTTGCACGGTTTCGGGAACCACGGTGGCGAAGGCGGTGTTCCGGGAAGTTTCGAAATCCACCAGGGTGGAGATACTCCTGCCCGACGGATCGACGGCGGATCCGGGCCGGCCGATCCTTTCCTTCACCGGCGACGCGCGCGCCATACTCGCAGCGGAGCGCACCGCGCTCAATTTCATGCAGCGGATGTGCGCGACGGCAACACTGACGCGGAAGTTCGTGGACGCGGTCCGCAAGTACGGCACGCAGATTCTCGACACGCGCAAGACGACGCCGGGGCTGCGCGTCTTCGAAAAATACGCTGTGCTCTGCGGCGGCGGCTCCAACCACCGCATGGGAATGTACGACCGGATCCTCATGAAGGACAACCACCGCAGACTCTGGAACGGCGGCGATCCGGACACGCTCGATCTCGCCGTCGAAGCGGCGAGAAAAAAGTTTCCCCGCCTCGCGGTGGAGATAGAAGTCGAGAGCCTGCGCGAATGCAAAAGCGCGCTGCGGGCGAAACCCGAATGGATAATGCTCGACAACATGTCGCCGCAGGACATGAAAAAATGCGTTGCGATGTGCAAAGGGATCTGCAAGACCGAGGCTTCGGGCGGAATCACGCTGGAACGCGCGGCGAAAGTCGCCGCCACCGGGGTAACGGCGATATCCCTCGGCTGCCTCACGCACAGCGCGCCCGCCGTCGATCTCAGTCTCGAGTGGAGCGCGGTTTGACGCTTGTCGCAATCGACGTCGGAAACACCTCCACCGCGGCCGCTCTGTGGACGGACGGCGCGGTTTCGGACGCCGTCCACTGCGACGGAGGCTTCGCGGAGGCCGAGGCCGCGCTCGACCGGCTCGCGGCCGGCAGGCGAATAGACGCCATCGCCTATGCGTCCGTCGTCCCGCGGGCAGACGCGGAATGGCGCGCTTTCGCGGCCGGAAAGAAATTGCGTTTCATAACAATAGACGCCGGACTGGCGGATGCGGCCGGCATATACTCCATAGACTATCCGGAACCGGAATCAATAGGCGCCGACCGCCTTGCCGACGCCGCCGGGGCGGTTGAGAGGTACGGAGCGCCGGTTCTGGTAATGGATTTCGGCACCGCTCTGACCGGCGCCGTGGTCACGTCGGACCGGGTATGGCGCGGCGGGGCCATCGCCCCGGGCCTGCCGCTGATGAGAGACTATCTTCACGAAAGAACGGCCAAACTGCCGCTGGTCGATCTATTCTCCGGCGGGACGCCCCGGACCGGTCGCTCCACGGAGGAAGCCATGCGTTTCGGAGCGATCTACGGATGCCTCGGAATGGCAAAAGAAATCGCCGCGCGCTTCGCGCAGGAGCACGGGGAGAACTTCAAGCGCGTCGCGACCGGCGGATACGCCGAAAGAACGCTTTCCGCCGATCCGGAGCGGGCCGGCTTCACCATAGACGGCGACCTCACTCTCTACGGGGCGGGGCTTCTCGCCGCAAAAGGAG
>JAFNRY010000270.1 GCA_017385345.1 Kiritimatiellia bacterium | reverse complement strand
GCACCACGCGAAATAGGGCACGAGCTTCAGAACGGTTTTCTCCGCCGTCGTTTTGCGTATGCCCTTGCGGAGCGAAACCGCCGGCGCGGCGTACGCTGGATAGACGTTGCCGAGGATGTTGCAGGTCGTGCGCTCGAACTCCGCGTCCGCCGCCACTATCTTGTCGAGCACGCGCCCGCCGTTGTCCACGCCTTCCGCGCAGTAGAGGATCGGGCCGCACATGACCGCGAGCCTGCCGCGGTCCGCTTCGACGGCGTCGTTCGCCTTTACGCGGCGGACGGGCATCGCCATGGAGACCTCCACGGCGTCGCCGCTCTTCCATTCGCGTTCGATGACGCAATATCCCTTGCGCGGCTCGAACGCGAAATCCTCGCCGTTGACCCTTACCTTGAAATCCGCAAGCGAACCGGGCACGGTCTGTTCGTAAAGGTCGCCCGGCACCGGGGCGCCGATGCACCAGCCCGGCACGCGCACGTGGAGGGCGAACTTCGCGCCGTCCTCTGCCGGCTTCACTTCGATCCTGCTCTCGCCGCTCCACGGATAGTCCGTCTTTTGCGTTATCTTCACGTCCAGGCCGCCGGACCGCAGCGTCGCTTCGCTTTCGACGAAGAGGTTGACGTACGCCGAATCTTCGCGCGTCGCGTACGCGAATTGCGCGATCTGCGGCAGGAAGCGGACGACGTTCACCGGGCAGCAGCTGCATCCGAACCATTTCGAGCGCGCGTAGCCCCCCTTGGACGCGAGCGGGTTGGGATAGAAGAATTCGTCGCCGCCGAGGGAGACGCCGCTGATTATGCCGTTGTACGCCGCCAGTTCGAGGACGTCGATGTATTTGGCGTCGCCGTGCAGAAGGAACATGCGCTGGTTCCAGAGCGCGTTGCCGATTCCGGCGCAGGTTTCGAGGTACGCCGTTTCATTCGGCAGCTCGTAGTTTGCGCCGAACGCCTCGCCGTGGTGTCTTGCGCCGATGGAGCCGTTGAGATGGAGTTTCTTCGATACGACGTTCTCCCAGATCGCGTTGATCGCTTCGATGTATTTTTCGTTTTTCGACAGCACGGCGACGTCCGCCATGCCGCAGTAGAGGTACGCCGCGCGCACGGCGTGGCCCACGGCTTCGCGCTGCATCGTCACCGGCAGGTGGTCCTGCGCGTACGCCCCGGGCGCGCCAAGCGCCGTCCCGTCCGCCTTGTCCCCCGACTGCGTGAACACTTCCGTCGCCTTCTTCGCCTTGCCGCGCCCGCGCGCCTCGAGCAGGAAGCGCGCCAGCTCGAGATAGCGCTCTTCGCCTGTCGCCCTGTACAGTTTGCAGAGCGCCAGCTCTATTTCTTCGTGGCCGGGCGGATCCTTCAGCTGCGTCGCCCCGGGCCCGAAGGTGCGGTCGATCAGATCGGCGTTGCGTATCGCGACGTCGAGAAGCCTTCTCTTGCCGGTCGCCTCGAAATACGCGACCGCCGCCTCGTAGAGGTGGCCGGCGTTGTACATTTCGTGGCTGAGCACCACGCGGCTCCAGCGGACCGGGCCCATTAGCCAGTTGCCGCGCTTGCCGTGTTTGGCGTCGGCGTTGAAGTTGAGCGAACGCGCCGTGTAGAGATAGCCGTCGGGCTCCTGCGCCCCCGCGATCTTCTCTATGAGCTTGTCGAGATACGCCTCGAGTTCCGGGTCCGGGTGCGTGGCGAGCGTGTACGCCGCCCCCTCTATGACCTTGAACACGTCGGAGTCGTCGAACGGGATTCCCTTGAAGCCGGTCTTCAGCCCGTCGGCCGCCGCCTCGAAGTTGGCGATCCGCCCCGTCTCTTCGCATCTCGCGAAGTCGGTCCGGACCGTGGATAGCCTGTTCGTCTCGAGGCGCGGGAGCCAGAAGCCGGATGTTATCGACACGTTCGTCATGTCCGCCGGGCGGTACGGGTAGTCGCCGCCTCCGCAGGCGCTTGAAGCCGCCGCTGCCGCGAGGAATGCAAATATCGTCTTTTTCATTTTTCGGTTTGTGTTTTGTGGTGTTTGTGGTTGTCGCGTTCGCGTGTTTGGGGTATTGTTTCCGGAAGCGCCGTCAAAGCGCCGCTTTGACGGCGATTGCGGGCTCGGGCCGCGCCGGGCAGACGTGCTCGCACGCGCCGCATCCGGTGCATTTCTCCGGATCCACCCTCGGAAAGCCGTCGATTATCGTTATCGCCTTCGCCGGACATTTGCGCGAGCAGGCCGTGCATTCCACCTCTTCCGTGGCGCGGATGCAGTTAGTTTTCGTCCACACCGCCGTCCCGTTGCGCAGATCTCTGCGTTTTGCGGCGCCGAAGGGCCGTATCGCGCCCGTCGGGCAACTTTTCGCGCACGCGCCGGCGCAGCCCGCGATGCAGTATCCCTTCCGGAAGTCCATTTCCGGCTGGCCGAAGCGTCTGGCCGATAGCGACGGAGTGAGGCAGCCGCCTTTGCAATGCTCCATGCAGCGGCCGCAGGCCACGCATTTGATGTCGAAAAGCCCTCTTTCGACGGCGTTCGGCGGGGCGAGCGGAGCGCCGCGGTCCGGCTGCGCGTGGAGGGATACGGGCGCGAAGCCGCCGTCCGTCGTCTTTTCCGCGCCGCCCGTCGCCGCTTCGGCGGCTGCGAGAATCGCCATGCCCTTGAGCGTTTCGCGGCGCGTCGTCTTCGCGGAGCCGGAGCCCGCGCCGTTCGCGCCGCCCTCGCCGGCCTCGGACTTTCCGGCGCTTTTCTCCGCCGGCGCCGCCTTCGGGAAGCACGCGCGGCATCCGGCGCAGCTTTTCTCCACCTTGTGCTTCGAGAGCGAAAAGACCGAAATCGCCGAGAAGAGCGTTCCGGCCCGCTGAATCATAGCATCAGTAGCCTTCTCGTTGACGCTTGCGCTTGTTTGCACCATATAGAGCGGACCTTGTGTCTCAATAGCAGGAATAAGTTCCTCGTTAGGATTAGAGAAGCGGAAATACTGATAGTTGCCTACATAGCTGTTGGAACCGCCAAACTTCACATACAGATCGTGAGTGCCTTTAGTAATTGCCTGTGCAGCAGCATTGAGGTCGGCTGTAACTGTCTTCCATTTCGTCCAACCGCCCGTAT
>JAFNRY010000269.1 GCA_017385345.1 Kiritimatiellia bacterium | reverse complement strand
TGTCGTTCGCCTACGCGGAAGGGGACGAGGGCCGGATCGTTTCGGTCCGGCGCGGCTGAAGCCAGGGGCATCTCTTCGCGACGAGCGCTTCCGGCAGGCCTTCGAGCTCGTGCGGGAAGGCGAGCCATTCACCGTCCGTCTTTCTCGCCCACCAGTCCGGTCTCGCGCCGCCGTCCCTCGGATTCCAGTATATGCAGGCGGATTTCATTTCCGCGCCGCGTTCTTTTACGATCTTCGAGAGCGACGCCATAGTCGCTCCGGTGTCGAAGATGTCGTCGATTGCGAGAATTTTCCAGCCCGGTTCGATGGCGTCGAAGGTTTCAGCACACCTGAGCCAGCGCGGTTCGGCGTTCTTTCCCGGGGCGGAGTAGCTTTCGCAGGTTATTGGCGCGAGCAGCGCGTTTTTCCCCGCCGCCTTGAAGTATTCGTGCACGGCGATCCCCGGGAGCGCGCCACCGCGCCATATCGCGAATATGGCGTCCGGCGTCCAGCCCGACGCTTCGATGGCGGCGGCCAGCCGCCAGGAGTCGGCGATGAAACCGTCGGCGGATACTTCTTTCATTTGCCTGGATAGCGCAGCAGCGAAACTACGTCGTACGCCGCGAGGACGCCGCTTCTCGCGGCGAATCCTTCGAGTTCTATGGGGAAGAGCATTTTCACGATCTTTCCGCCGAGCCTTTCGATCAGCCGGGCGGCCGCGCGCGCGGAGCCGCCGGTCGCGAGAAGATCGTCTATGACCGCCACCCGCTCGCCCGGCGCCACCGCGTCGGCGTGCATGTGGAGCGTTGCGCGGCCGTACTCCAGCGCGTAATCCTCGGAAATGGTTTCGCGCGGCAGTTTCCCGCTTTTGCGGATCGGCACGAACGCGCAGCCGAGGCGGTCCGCGATCGCCGCCCCGAATATGAAGCCGCGCGCTTCCGGCGCCGCGATCTTGTCGATCTTCTCCCCCGAAAGCGCCTTTTCCAGTCCGTCGAGGGCGAGCCGGAAACCCTCGCCGGATTCGAGTATCCCGGTGATGTCGCGGTACAGAACGCCCTGCACCGGGAAATCGGGGATCGTCTTTACGTATTTTTCGAGCGCGACGGTTCCGTTCATTTCGTTCCAGCCTCCGGTTTTTCCGGAGTGTATTCCTCCGCTATCCATTTTTCCGCAGCCTCGCGGCTTGCGAACTCTTCACCGGTGACGAATTCGTACGTCTCCTTCGCCTTTTCCGCGCCTTTCGTCCCCGCCGCCTCCTCGATAATCTTCAACAGGGACTCCACGGCGAGTTTTTCGTCGATTCCGATGTATTCCGTCGAAATCGTCTCGAGGATGTCGTCGTCCGCGAGCGCGGCCATGGCGAGCTCCGCCGCCGAGATTCTCAATGCGTCGTCTTCTATTCCGGAAAGCGCGTTCGTCCATTCGTTCATGGCGCTTTCGCGCACCGCCTCGCTGGCGTCGGCCATGAAGGGCACGAGTTCCGGCAGCGCGTCGGCGCCGAAAGCCGCGAGCGCCTGGATGGCCGCCTCTTTTGTTTCTTCGTCGCCTTCGGCGAGGGCGCGCGCCGCGAGGGCGAACGTCTTTTTGGAGTCTTCGGAACTTGCCGCTTCGTCGAGAAGATCGGAGAGCGTCGGCTGTTCGTCGCCGTCGTCGTCGATTTCGCTCGCCGCTCTGCGCGCCGGCGTTGCGCCCGCCCTGGCGGGACGCGCGGGTTTCCCGGCGGCGTCGGTCGGCCGGCGCCGCCGCGCTTTGGCCTCCGTCGCATCGTCCCGCCCGGCCGCCGCGGCGGAATCGCCCGGCCCGGCGCCGGCGGCGTCCCTCCCGCCGGATTGGCTTCCTGTTGAAATGAACAGAGCGGCGGCGACGGCGGCGGCGCCCAGAGTCGCCGCGATTTTCGTTGAACGTTTCATCGGGAAGGACCTTTCTCCTTTTTTTCGAGTCTGAAAACGGCAGATGCGGCGCCGAGGCCTTCGACGCAGCCCGTCTTGCGAACCTTGGCCGTGGCGGCGAGTACGTTCGGCGCGGCGAGGCACGTTTCGGCGGCGATGCGCGCGGCGCGCTCGATAAGCGCGCATTTCGCTTCGCGAAGCGCGGCGCGCACCGCCCCGGCCAGTGCCGCGTAGTCGGCAGCGTCGCGCAGGTCGTCGGTGGCCGCCGCCGCGTCGGGCGTTTCGAGCCGTATGTCGAGCGATATGCGGCGCGGCGAGAGGCGCTCTTCCGGAAGGTCGCCTATCACGCACTCTACTTCGAGATTCTCGAGCTCTACTGTCATTCCCATCGTGGTGCCGGGAGCGGGGATCGAACCCGCACGTCCGTAGCCGGACAGCGGATTTTAAGTCCGCTGCGTCTGCCATTCCGCCATCCCGGCGGCAAGGTTCATCCGATCATTCCGCCGTTTACGGAGATGATCTGGCCCGTGACGTACGACGCTTCGTCCCCCGCGAGCCACGCCACCGCCTTGGCGATGTCGTCCGCCGTGCCGAAGCGCCTCAGCGGAATGGTCGCCATGTAGTTGGCGCGGACTTCCTCGGAGAGGACGTCCGTCATTTTGGACTGGATGAATCCCGGTGCGACGGCGTTGCAGCGTATGTTGCGCGAGCCGAGCTCTTTCGCCGTCGTCTTGGTCAGCGCTATGACGCCGCCCTTGGAGGCGGTGTAGTTGGCCTGGCCGGCGTTGCCCATGATGCCGACGACCGACGCGATGTTGACGATCGAGCCGCCGGCCTGCGAGCCGTCCGCGGCCTTGTTCTTCATCATGGGCCTGGCGACGGCGCGCGTGAAGAGGAACGTGCCTTTGAGATTCACGTCGATCACCGCGTCCCAGTCCGCGTCGCTCATGCGCATGAGGAGCCCGTCTTTCGTTATGCCGGCGTTGTTGACGAGGATGTCGATGCCGCCGAAGTCGGCGATAACGCCCTTGACGCACTGATCGACGGCCGCGGAATCGGATACGTTGACGCCGTAGCCTTTGGCCTTGGCGCCGAGCGCCTCGATCGCCGCGACGGTCTCCGCGCACCACTCCGCCTGCAGATCGCACACCGCGACGTTGGCTCCGCGCGCGGCCAGCGTCTTGGCTATCGCCGCGCCTATTCCCCTCGCCGCTCCCGTGACTATCGCGGTCTTTCCTTCAAGATTTCGCATTTTCATCCTCCTGCATTTGCTTTTTATCCGATTCTACCATATTCGGCGCCGCTTGCGTATTCCGCGCCGCCCGCGCCTTGGCCGGGTCGCGCCCGTCGATGTCGATGCGGCCCGTTCCGAGGATCGCGCGCATTCTCCTCAGCCGGCTTTCGCGTTTCGGCCCGGGCCTGCGAATCGCGGCCTGCAGCAGCAGGTTCGCCGCGTGCAGCAGCAGCAGGAACCTGACCGTCCTCGACGGACGCATGGCGAATGCGGCGCGCGGCGCCCGCTTCTCCAGGGATTCGCGGACGGCGCGCACGGTCTCCGTCTGCGGGAAGAGGCCGAGCACCGCCGCAAGCGCGTCGAAGTCGTTCCATTCCCCCGGCGGCAGGTTTCTGTTCACTCCGAAAACGGAATACAAAAACTTCCAGTGGCGGTGGATCCACGGATCTTCTTCGGGCCTCTCGCGCGATATCGCCGTCTGCCAGTCGATGAGCCGCAGGTGCCCGTCGCCGCCGGCGATGAAGTTGTCGGTGTACACGTCACGGTGCACCACGCCGGACGCTTCGAGCACGTTCGCGATGTTCGCGATGTCGGCGGCGAACGCGTTCGCCGTCCCTGGGTCGAGCGGGCCTGCCTCGAGCAGCCTGGTGAGGGATTCGCCTTCTATCCGCTCTATGGCGCAATACGCGCCTTTGCCGTCCCCGGAGCGCCATGTAGCGACCGGTTCCGGTATGTTGAGAGGCGCCATCGGATGGAGTTTGGCGCAAAAAAGGTATTCGTTTTCTATCGAACGCACTGCCGTGCAGGAGTGCTTGATTATGCAGTCGCGCCCGTGGACTTTTCCGCGCAGTATGACGTCGTTGAGCGTCTTGTCGCGGCATAGCGTCGCAGCGCCTTCGATCAGCACAGGTTCTCCCGGCGCGTGTTTCTCCATTTCAGCGCTCCCGCCGTCCGTCCGCCGCCCGTTTCACCAGTTTTGCGGCGGCGAAGTAGAGCGCCGTCGCGGCCAGCGCCGCCGCGATCGCCAGCGGGAGGTGCTCTCTGGCCGTTTGCGCGCCTTTTTCCACGATTTGCAGATATGTCATATCCGCCGACCCGCGGCCGATGGCGAAGCCGGCGGCGGC
>JAFNRY010000268.1 GCA_017385345.1 Kiritimatiellia bacterium | reverse complement strand
GGGCGACGGCGAGGCTCGGCCGCTACATCGGCGATTTTCTGGCGTGCGAGGCGTCGGCCTCCGTCGCCGGCGGGCGCGCCGGGCTGGGCGCGCGCGGGCTGTGGCACTGGTGGGGGTACGAAAAGTTCGATCCCTTTTTCACGTTCGGAGCCGAAGGGTGGTTCGGCGGCGGAGCGCTCGGACCGTGCGCGGGCTGGGGCGTCTTCTGGCATTTCGACGACAACTGGTCGCTGCGCTTCGATACGTCTGCCATGCTCGGCGTCGCCGGAGAGCGTTCGATGACGTATTCCGTAGCCGCGGGCGTCCAGTATTCGTTCTGACATGGCCGCGCCTTTATTCGAGAGAAGCGCAATGATGCTCGGCGAAGAAGGCTTCGCCAGGCTCTCGCGTTCGCGAGTCGCGGTTTTCGGCGTCGGCGGGGTTGGGGGCTGGTGCGCCGAGTGCCTCGTGCGCACCGGCGTGGGGTCGCTCACAATCGTGGACGGCGACATCGTCGCGCCATCGAACGTAAACAGACAGGCGATGGCGGCCGCTTCGACCATCGGCGAGGCGAAGGTCGAGGCGATGAGAAGAAGGCTTCTCGACATAAATCCTTCCGCAGAAATCCGCGCCGTCGGGAAACGTTATTGCGCGGAGACGGCGTCCTCGTTCGCTTTTGATGGTTTCGACGCCGTGGTTGACGCGATAGATTCGGTGGATTGCAAGGCGCTTCTCGCGTCGAACGCGGTCGCGACCCCGGGGTTGGCGTTTTTTTCGTCCATGGGCGCGGCGAAGCGCTTCGATCCGTTCAAGGTTCGGGCGGGCGAGTTCCGGAAGGTGGAGGGCGACGGGCTGGCCAAAGCGCTGCGGGCGCGTTTCAGGCGCGAATACGGCGGCTTTCCCGGCGGCGGAAGATTCATGTGCGTATGGTCTGCGGAGCCGCCCGCGACGAACGTTCTCGGAAGCCTTGCGCAGGTAACGGCGGTATTCGGCTTCTGCCTCGCATCCCTCGTCGTCGCCGCCTGCACGGGACGCGCAGTTCCGCGCTCCTGCCGCTGACGCCTGCCGGGGCCGGCGGAACCGGCCACGCGCGCCGCCTCCGGCCGCCTTGCCTTATTCGAATACCGCGATTTCCGCAAGCCCGGCGTTTTGGGTGGAGCTTTTCACCTCGTCAACGGCGAACATGATCCAGCGGACGGTTTTCTGCGGAAAGGAAATTTCAAGTCCTTTTCCGCCGCCGTCGGGCAGGGCGGCGGCGAGAATCGAGGTGCCGTCGCTGAATACGAGGCGGCCGGAAAGAATGCGGTCGATGTCGTTGGGTCTGTCGAAGAGCCGTACGCGACCCACTTTCTGCGGCTTGTCCCAGTCGAGCCTGATGAACGCGCTTTCCCGCTCGGAGTTGCTCGCCCATTCGGCGGCTTCGTCGTCCGGCCATCCGGCGACGACGCCGTCCACGGCGGCTTCGGCCGTGTAGCCGCCGCGCGTGGAACTCGCGCGAACCTTCGCCGTCCGCGCGAGGTTGGCGGCCGAAAGGAATTCGTTGAGGTCGGCGGTCGTTTTTTCTCCGGCTTCTTCGTCTTTTTCGACGAGCCGGAACTCCTGAAGACACATTCTGTAGCCGCTTCCGGACGGGACCGAGCGGTAGAAGGGGCTCATGGTGTTGCCGCTACTGCAGCTGAAGTTCGCCGAGTAGCAAAGCCACATCGTGCGCCCGTCCTTTCCGTCTATGAACTTCGACGGTATGTTCACGAAATAGGCTTGCTCGCCGAAGTCTTTCAAGTACGCTGCGAGTTTCCACGGTCCGGCCGGCTCGTCGGCCTCGAGAATGTACGTATGGTACTTGGATACGGTGGTGTCGCCGTCGGTGACGCACATGAGGTATTTGCGGAGCGCCGGGTTGTACGTGGCCGAGACTCGCCCCATGCGGTCGCGCCATTCGAGAAGCGGCGCGATCTTCGCGAAGTCGCGCGTCCAGACCGGCTTCCCGTCCCCGTCCCGGCCCGCGAAGAACTCGTATTTGGAGGCGTCGTTCATGTTTTCGATCGAAGGCTCGACGCGGATGAGAAAGACCTGGTCGGCCGTAATCCAGCTGTTGTAGCCGTAGCGCCTGTTCCTGCCGTCGCTCGATCCTTGCACCACCAGATACGCCTTGCCGTCCGGCGAATGCTCCATGTTGCGTCCGAAGTCGATGAAGCATGGAACGCCGATTTTCACCGGCGCGCCTTTCAAGCCGTTTTCGCCGAACAGAGGCTTGGCGGGCGTGCAGGGCGTCTGGTTCCATGTCTTGCCGAAGTCGGTTGACCAGCGGAAGCCGACGAACGGTCCGAGACACGGCCAATTGTAGATTTGCCCGTTTTTCCTGACGAAAGGATCGGGGCTCAGGCAGTACGTGCCGTAGTACCACACTCCGTTGTAAACGAGGCTGCCGCAGGGATAGCGGCCGTTGTACGGGCTCGGATCGCTTTTGAACACGCCTTCATCGACGATCTGTAGATTCATCGGATCGTCGCCGATGATCGTGGCGTGTCCGGTGGCGGCGTTGCGTCCGATCGAGAAGCAGCGCGTTTTGCCGACCTTGCCGTCCGTCCATGGCGAGTACATTTTGCCGTCTGCCGCCCAGGAAGGATACCACGTGTCGGCATTCGTGTATTC
>JAFNRY010000267.1 GCA_017385345.1 Kiritimatiellia bacterium | reverse complement strand
GTTCGTTTTCGTACGCTGGCCGCGCACGGGAAGCCCCTTCTTGTGCCGCAGTCCGCGGTAAGAACCGATCTGGATCAGACGGCGAATGTTCTGCGACGTCTCGCGGCGCAGGTCGCCCTCTACCCGGTAATGATCCTGGATGTACGTCGTCAACGCGTGGATCTCGTCCTGCGTCACGTCGTCCGCCTTCTTCATAGGATCGATGCTGCAAGCCGCCAAAACGTCGTCAGAACGCTTCGGCCCGATACCATGGATGTACCGCAGGGCGAAACGTATATGTTTCTTCCCCGGTATATCCACACCCATCATTCTTGGCATATGTGTGGTTTCCCTTGGATGTTTTCAGCCCTGGCGCTGTTTGTGGCGGGGGTTGGTGCATATAACCCGCACCACGCCCTTGCGGCGTATAACGCGGCAGTTTTCACAAATACGGCGGACTGAACTGCGTACTTTCATTTTTTCTTTTTCTTTCTTCGGTCGAATGTCTGCGTATTATATCACAGAAAAAACCCCTCTGCAAGCGCTTTTTTTGCCACCAGTTTGCGCCGCTGCGCGACCCCTCCGCCGCCCCTTGACCGCCTCCCTTGATTGCGCCCCTCGACAACTTCCTTGATTACGCTCCTTGACCGCTTCCCTTAATTAAAGGTATTAAAGGAATTGTCTGTCCGTTCCACCCGAAGCGTCGCAGTTGCGGCGCCGCAAGCGGAACGGGCTTCCGGCCCGTCGATCTGCATCTTCTGCATGGTCGATTCCAACAGATAACTTCACATTTTGAAAAAATGCATTTTTGCAAGTTATGGAACGGTTCCTCTTTTTGACACAGGAAGTTTTGGCGAGAGGCTCTCGTTCTTCCGGGAAAACCTTCTCGATCGTTTGGTTAAACCTTCAGGATCATTTACCCAAACCTTCAGGATCATTTGACCAAACGTTCGAGAAGGTTTTTCCGGATGATCGTGAACGTTCCCGGCCGCGATCCGGCGCTGCAAAATTTCGTTGCGGGATAATGCTTTGAAAATCTGAAATTGTAGTCGTGAAATAGCAGATAGCGCCAAAGCGCTTTTTGCGCTTCCGCCGACCCTGCACGGCGGCGGCAAACCTCGGTGGAGAAAACGCCGCCGCTGCGTTGGTCGCTTTGGCCGATATTTTCCGGCACGGAACGCCTGCAAAATCTCCGCAATCGATAATTGCACATTTTGATTTTTTCCTGAGATGCAAAAAATATCAATTATCGGGCGGACAGCGCAAGCGGAACGGGCATATGCGGAACGGACTTCCGGCCCGGTGCGGAAAGTTTTTGCATGTCGTTATGGAAAGTTTTTGCATGCCTTTTAGCAACGGCTGGAAGCCCCTTTTACTTGCGGCGACGGCTTCTTACGGCGACGGCTTCCTCCTTGTCTCCATCTCCTTCTTGTTCTCGACGATCTGGAAGCCCGTTCCACTTACGCCCGTTTTACTTGTCGCGTTCCGCTTATGTATTCGCCTGTCCGCACAGAAAGCGCGATTTGTGCTATACTTGCGGACATGGCGACATTTCAATTCAGAGCGAAGGATGCCGACGGGAACGAAACGTCCGGCCAAATCGAGGCCGGATCGCGCAACGAGGCCATAGCGGCGATACGCGCGCAGCATCTGCTGCCGACGGCGATAGGCGAAGTGAAGCACGAAGCGGCGGCGGCGCCTGCGGCGAAGCCCGCGAAGGGCGGGCGGCGGCGCGGCGGCGCGGCGGCGCCGGCCGGCGCGAACGATTCGTCGAAGAAGGGCAAGGGGCTCAACATGGAGATCAAGATCACCATGCCGAAGTTCCTGCGCGGCAAGATCAAGACGAAGGTGCTGACGCAATTCACCCGCCAGCTCGCCACGCTCGTCAACGCCGGCCTTCCGCTCATGCGCGGCATAGACGTGCTCAAGCGCCAGATGAAAGACCCCCAGATGCTCGAGGCGCTCAACGGAATCGCGGAGAGCATCGCCTCGGGCGGAACGTTCTCCGAATCGTTGACGGCCTATCCGAAGATTTTCGACAACCTCTACATCAACATGGTGAAGGCCGGCGAAGCGGGCGGCGTGCTCGAAGTCGTGCTCGCCCGCCTGGCCGAGTTCGCCGAAAAGTCCGAAAAGATCAAGAACAAGGTCAAAGGCGCGATGATCTATCCTATCGTGGTTCTCATCGCCGCCGTCGGCATAACGGGCTTCCTGCTCGTGACGGTAATACCGAAGTTCAAGCAGGTGTTCGCGGACATGATGGGCGGGCAGGAGCTACCGGCCGTCACGCAGTTCGTGATCGACGCGTCCGAATACGTGCAGAACAACGGGCTTTCGATCCTCATGTTCGTCGCCGGCCTCGTCTGCCTCAAGAAGATAATCGGGAAGACGGAAAAAGGCGCGTATCTGTTCGACATAATCTCGCTGAAGATGCCGGTGACGGGGACTCTGGTGCAGCGCACGGCGGTTTCGCGCCTCACGCGCACGCTCGGTACCCTGCTCTCCTCGGGCGTGCCGATTCTCCAGTCGCTCGTAATCGTGCGCGACACGACGGGCAACCGGGTGGTCTCCAACGCCATCCAGAGCGTGCACGACGCGGTGAAGGAAGGCGAAGGGATGACGCGTCCGTTGGCGCAGTGCTGGGTGTTCCCGCCGATGGTGATCTCGATGGTGGAGGTCGGCGAAGAGACGGGCGCGCTCGCGGACATGCTGACGCGAATCGCGAACACCTACGACGACGAAGTGGACAACGCGGTGGCGGGCATGACGGCCGCCATCGAACCGGCCCTGATCATCGTGCTCGCCGTGGTCGTCGGCACGATCGTCGTGGCCATGTTCCTGCCGATGATCAAGATCATATCTTCCGTCTCGGGAGGGGCCTGATGCGAAAAAGCAGAGGCTTCACGCTCGTCGAACTGATGATCACCATCGGAGTGATGGTGGTGCTCATGGGCATCGTCTTCCGTCTCGCCGGCATCAGCGGCGACGGCCGCAGGAAGGCGACGACGGTTTCGCGCCTCCACCGGCTCGAAAACTGCCTTTCCGGCTACTACGCCGCATTCGGCAGCTACCCGCCGGTGAAGCTGCACGCCTCGCGCGACATCTTCAAGAAGGTAAGCGACTTCGGCGAACAGAACTCCAACGGCACGTCGCAGGGCAACATCAGCAACTGGGGGAGC
>JAFNRY010000266.1 GCA_017385345.1 Kiritimatiellia bacterium | reverse complement strand
GTACGAAGTCTTGCGCGCGAACGGCCACAGCCCGTCCGAGGCGTTCAATGAAACGTGCGAAGAGCTCACGCAATCCCTCGGACGCCTTGTTGACGAGAACGGCATGGACTGGATGTACGTCAACTGCTCGCAGACGGCCCAGCATGGAGCGCTCAAGTGGAGGCCGATATTCAAAAAGGCGACCGAGCCCGTCTTCAAGAAGCTTTACAAGAGCGTCAAGACGATGCAGGAGGCCAAGGAGGTCATCCGCGACACGAGCGTGGCGGACTACAAGGAGAAGATGCTGGTCAAACTCGAGGATCTTCACAATCACGAAATGTGGCGCGCCGGCGAGGCGGTCAGGTCTTTGCGTCCGAACGAAAAGGCCAAGGGCGGTGAAAAGTCCGCCGGTTGGGGCGGCCGCAAGGTTTCCAAATAAAAGCGCCGTCCGGGCATACCGGTGAACGAAGGCGCATACCTCCAGGACCTCGCGATGCTTATGGCTGTCGCGGGGTCCGTTTCTTTGCTTTTCGGGCGTTTGAAATGGCCGAAAACCATAGGTTATATTCTTGCTGGCATTCTTCTTTCGAAGAACACATGGGGCGGCAGTTTTCTGGCAGACGAATCCTCCGTGGCCACATCCGGCCAGATAGGCGTCGTGTTTCTTATGTTTTCGATGGGGCTCGGGCTGTCGGCGTCGAACCTGCGCAAGGCCGCGCCAGTCGCCGTGCCCGCCGCCGTAATCGACACTTTGGCCATGATGTGGCTCGGCTACACCATGGGCAGGAGTGTTTTCGGATGGGGTACCGTACCCTCTCTCTTCCTCGGCGCCGCCATATGCGACAGCGCCACGACAATGCTTGCGAAAGTTGTCGACGAACTTGGCTGGAGTCGCAAGAGATTCGTCGGCTATGCGCTCGGAACGAGCGTGTTCGAAGACATTGTCTGCGTCGGCGTGATAGCCGTAGTGACCGGCGTCGCTAACGGCGCCGGGATGGACGTGGCCGCGCTCGGGCGTTCAATGGGCGCGCTTGCCGTGTTTTTCATCGCCACACTTTTTTTCGGGCTTACGCTCGTGCCGCGTCTTCTGGATTCTGTCGCAAAGAGAAAAGACCAGGAGGCTCTGCTGCTGACTCTTCTCGGATTTTGTTTTCTCGTTACATACATTGCCTACAAGCTTGATTTTTCGCTCGCCCTCGGCGCGTTCTTAACCGGCGTCGTTGGAGCGGCCTCGATGGAGCGCGACAGGCTGGGCGCTCTTGTAGAGCCTTTGAAGTCTCTCTTTGCGGCCGTGTTTTTCGTATCGGTCGGTTTGATGGTCGATCCCCGCGAATGCCTTCGCAACTGGCCGGCTATACTCGGGGTGGCGACCGTGATATTCGCCGGCAAGTTTTTCAATTGCACCCTGGGCGCTCTTCTCGGCGGAGCCGGCGTGAAAACGGCCGTTCAGATCGGCCTGTCGCTCGCCCAGACCGGCGAGTTCGCCTACATGACGGCGTTGCTCTATGCCACCGTCACCGGCGACACTTCCAAACCTCTCTACCAGATAGCGGTCGGAGCGTCCCTGCTCACTACAGTGCTCAATCCTTTCGTGATCGGATTTTCCGAAAAGGCCGGGACCTACGTCGAAAGGCGTTTCCCGAAGCGGCTTGCGCGGATACTCGAGGGTTACCGGAGCATGTTGGAGCGCTACCGTACTTCCGGAGCGTCTGTGCGCCGCCAGATGGTCAGACGCCAGCTTGCGGAGATCGCGGTTTCCGCCGTGCTGGTGTTCGCCGTGTCGGTCGCTTTCGCCATGCTGGAGAATCGCGACTGGTCGAACCTTTCAGTTTTCTTCGAACGTCACAAGCGGCTGTTCTTCGCTCTCGCCATGAACACTGTCATAATGGTCATACTTGGAGCGGCTTTGAGAGTGGCGTGGTCGATGGCGGCGGCGCTTTCGGAAGTCCTCGTCGGCACGGGAGACGCAAGATGGCAGACTGCGACGCGAACGCTTGCTCGCCATGTCATCATGACAGCCGTATCGGCGCTCGCCTTGGCCGAAATAGTGATGGTCAATATAAATCTCGCGCCGAAAGAGGCATGGGCGCGCACAACTCTGGGCATAGCGTTTCTTTGCGCCGTGGCGTTCGGCTGGCGGTTCTTCGCCCGGGCGGGACGGCGCGCCGCGCGCAACTTCGCCGCCGCGCTCGCCACCGACGAACGTCTTGCGAACCTTTCTCGCGAAATTACGATTTCGGTCCCCGAAGACGCTATTTCGCGCGTAGAAATAGGCGAGGATTCCCCCGTCGCGGGGTTCACCGTAGGCGCGCTGGGCATAAGGGCGAAAACCGGCGCGTCGATCGCGGCGGTGGACAGGAACGGGTTGCGCCTTCGCAACGTTGGACCGGCGCTGAAACTCAGAGCCGGCGACATACTCATAGCCATGGGAGACCGGAACCAGATAGGCCAGCTTAAATCGCTTGTGGAGAATGGATTGTGAAGAGAACTTGCTTCGCACTGTCGGTCGCCTGCCTGTTCGCCGCCGGAATCGCCGGCGAAATCGCAATCGCTTCGTTTTCGCCTGTCAAAGCCGCTCCGCCCGGAGCCGGACTTTTCGCAGCGCTCGGCGGCTTGCGTTCGGCGGCTGCAGAAATCGTTTGGTTCAGGATGGACGCCCTTCAGGAGAAAGGACGATACGCCGAACTCGTGCAGCTCTCGTCGCTTCTCACTTATCTCGAGCCGCACGAAAGCGAAGTCTGGATTTATTCCGCATGGAATCTTGCCTACAACGTCTCCGTAAGGATGCCGAGAGAAGAAGACAGGTGGCCGTGGATCGAGGAGGCTTTGCACCTTCTGCGCGACAGAGGGTTGAAGTGGAATCCCGGTTCGGCCGCGCTCTATCGCGATCTTGCATTCATGTTCGAATTGAAGATCGGCGCGGATATCGATTCCGCCGCGCCGCACTATCGTGCCGAATGGAAAAAGACGGTCGAGGATGTCATGGCGAGAAACGCATGGAGCGAGCTCGCGATGGAACCGGCTGAGATGGAGGCCGTGGAGAAAGAGTACGGGGTGGAGGATTGGCTCGATCCACAGTCGAGCGCGATATACTGGGCCAGACTCGGACTTGTCCGTTCGACAGCGGAGTCGCTCGAGTCTGGAAGCAATGGAAAGTTCCTGGCAGAGACGCTGAGACAGGCGAAGGTGCTTTATGACAAGAATCATGGCGGTTGACAAAGCGGCGGAAAGACTCGTCGCGCTGTATTCGGCGCAAGGCATGACGTGCGCCACGGCCGAAAGCTGCACCGGCGGCGGTGTCGGCTCCGCGATAACTTCCGCCGCCGGAGCGAGCGCGGTTTTCAAAGGCGGTGCGATAACGTACGCGAACGAGGCAAAGCGGTCCGTGCTCGGCGTGCAAGGCGCGACGCTCGTGGAGCACGGCGCGGTGTCGGCGGAATGCGCGGCGGAAATGGCGCGCGGAGCGCGGCGCGTTTTCGGGACCGACGTCGCCGTAAGCGTTACGGGCGTCGCGGGCCCCGGCGGAGCGACTCCGGACAAGCCTATCGGCCTCGTATGGTTCGGAATTTCATCGTCCGCAGCGGAAAGGACGGAAAAGGCGATTTTCCCCGGCGACCGAGATGCCGTGCGCAGACAGGCCATAGTCCACGCGATC
>JAFNRY010000265.1 GCA_017385345.1 Kiritimatiellia bacterium | reverse complement strand
CGGGATGGATATGAATTCGTCGGCTGGCAACCGGAGGTGGCGGCTGTCGTTCCTGCAAGCAATGTCACGTATGTGGCGCAATGGCGAGCAAAAATGTTCACAATCACATTTGATGCGAACGGCGGCGTCGGTGGCGGTGAATTCGTCTATGAATTTGGAGAAACCTTGGAAACGTTTCCCTCTGCATCGCGCGAAGGGTATTCGTTTTCTGGATGGTATGACTGGAACGGATGGCAAATAACCGCGCCGATGCTTGTGACTGGAGACGCAGAATACCTTGCCGAATGGCATGTGAATACTTACGGTGTGACGTTCGACTCAAATGGTGGATGGAACGGATGGAGCGAAGAGCAGGAATACGGTTCGGCGATAACCGCGCCTGAGGTCTATCGGGATGGGTATGAATTCGTCGGCTGGCAACCGGAGGTGGCGGCTGTCGTTCCTGCAAGCAATGTCACGTATGTGGCGCAATGGCGAGCAAAAATGTTCACAATCACATTCGACGCGAACGGCGGATATGTATCCCCTGCATCTGAAGTGTGCATAGAAGGATATTCGGTGGAATTTCCGGAGCCTACGCGGACGTCTGCTTATGGCACATGGCATTTCAACGGCTGGTACGATGCGCGAGAAGGAGGGAATCACGTTTCGCGGTGGCAATATTATCCGGCATCCAACATTACGCTCTACGCGCATTGGTGGTATCAGGGCTATGACGGGAGGAACGAGGAGCCAAGGCTTGCCTACGATGCCGCGACCGGCTACGTATGGCGCTTTGCATTGTGCGACGACGGAACTGCGGAGATTACGGGCGTGGACGACATACGTCCAGGCGTGCTGAGGATTCCCGCATCGGTTGTCGAAAACACTACTCGAAAGGCATATTCCGTGACTTCCATAGGGAATCATGTCTTTGAGGATATGGAAGAAATCACGTCTGTTGTCTTGCCCGATAGCGTCACGCGCATAGGATACGGCGCCTTTAACGGAAGCGGAATCACGTCGCTGACGATACCTTCTACAGTCAGAGGGTTTTCTATCGAGCACTGCCGCCAGCTTGAAACATTGATTGTTCAATCGCCTTATTGCAATGACGACTGTGTGGAAATCTACGATTGCCCCAAGCTCAAGACGCTTACGTTGCCAACCCGTTTCACGAACGAGAACGGCGATTCTGCGCCAAGTGGAGATTGGGAATGGTGGGCGGATGCCGACGACGGGTTGTGGCATGGCGTGGAGATGCGTGTAGGAGGCCTTTCAGCGCTGGAAAGCCTTATCGTGCCGGAGAATGTGACGAGGTTTGACATCTCGGCATGCCAGAATCTCAGTGCGATAAGTTTTCCTTCCACGCTTCGCGATTTGGATTGCGGTTTTTGGGGCCTGTGGAATCTCGACAAGGTTGTATTTTCAGGCCCTGTCCCCGGTAGTGGTACAGGAGAAGATGGTGCCATTACGAGCGGCGGACTTCTTGAATTGCTCTGCTACGCCAATTCTGTGTATTATCCTGAAGAATATGCCGACCAGTGGAAAAAGATATTGCGCAATTACGGATACGGCGGAACCCATGGCGTTTACAGCGGAGCTGCCGTGCGCAAAATGTTGAAGATGGTAAGTGACGCTCCAATGTACGCCAATCGCTCCGCCCCGGATTTCGGGCCGTTTGTCGTCGGAATAGCGGCGGAACAGACGATGCCGTCCGCTGTCGGTTTTGAGATGAGCGGAGTTCCAAAAGGACTTGAATGGGATTCGCAGTCCGGAACTCTGTCCGGCGTGGCACGCTCTGCCGGTGCATTTACAGTAGTGCTTTCAAATGGAACTGCTGTACAGTCGATGGCGGTACGTATAGATCCTTCATCTGCAGACGCTTTGGATGGCGACGATACGCCGGAGACGGAAGAAGCGCCTGTTGTTTGCGAAGAGCCGGACGGCGCGGCGCCGGGATTGGCGAGCGTGTACGACGGGTATCTGTATAATAAGGAGAATGGCGCGCTTGCGGGGACGATCCAAATCAAGGTCGGAAAGCCGAACAAGAATACGGGGCTTGCGTCGGTGAAGGCGACGCTGCAACTGACGGGGCAGAAGAAGCTGACTCTCAAGGCGGTCGAGAAGGGCAAGGCGCAGAT
>JAFNRY010000264.1 GCA_017385345.1 Kiritimatiellia bacterium | reverse complement strand
GAAGGAAGATCGTTCCCAGAATCGCAGTCGCCCTGATAAGGATGTTGCCCGCGTCCGCGCCAAGAGACGCCTCGAGCGCCCCGCCGCCGAACGCGCCGCCAAGGCCGCCTTCTTTCGGCTTCTGAAGCATTACTATCAGCCCCAAAAGCACGCACACCACAACCTCTACTATATAGAGTAACACCTTTACGAATATCATTTTTTCAGCCTTTCCCGATTTCGTTGGCCGGATTATACCAAAAAACACGCCGTTTGTGCAATTCACGCGATGCCTGAGCCTACGTAGGAGCTGGCGATTTTGGCGTAAGAGGAACGGGCATAAGTGGAACGGGCTTCCAGCCCGTTGATATCTTCCACAACCTGCAAGATGCCTGCTCCGCTTACAGCGGCGGCTTCTCCCTGTTCTAAACGGGTAGGAAGCCCGTTCCACTTATGCCCTGCTTGTTTTCTAATGTCCGTTCCACTTGTTTTCCGCTGATGCGCAAGATGAAACATAGACAGATAACTTCATATTTCGAAAAAAAGCATTTTTGCAAGTTATGGAATAGTTCTTCTTTTTGACACAGGAAGTTTTGGCGGAAGGCTCTCGTTCTTCCGGGAAAACCTTCTCGATCGTTTGGTTAAACGTTCAGGATCATTTACCCAAACCTTCAGGATCATTTGACCAAACGTTCGAGAAGGTTTTTGGTGGCGATCGGCAGCAAAAATACACCGCCTCTCGATCGCCATTTATAAAAGTATAAAAAGATGTGTTTTCGTTGATAGAAAATGCAAATATCTCAAACGCTGTTTTTGTACCGTCCGCCGGACTTGCGCAGCGGTGACGCATGATTGCGGCGCGGCGTCGTTGCCGCGCCGTTCGTTTTGGCCGAAGTATTTCGGCGCGGAACGCGGCAAAATCGCGGCAATCTATAATTGCACATTTTGATTTTTTTCGGAGATGCAAAAAATATCAATTATCTGCCATTCTGCTGGCGCAAGTGGACGGCCGTATGTGGAACGGGCTTCAATCCCGTTTAGCAGCGGTTTAATATGCCTTTTAGCAATGGACAAGACGCCCGTTTTACTTATGTCCGTTGTACTCAAAACCCCAGGTCGATTTGTATTGACAGGCGACGGCGGATTTGGTACACTATGGCCGTCTCTGAAAGAAATGAACTACGGTTCCAACAGCTTCCTTCTCCTTCTGGGCCTTGACCTTGCGCTTGCGACGCGCGGGGCGTCACTGCTTTGCTAAGAGAAAGGAACAGGAGAACAGCAAAGGAAACGGCCCCGCATGAAAGCGGGGCCGTTTTCGTTTTCAAAACGGCAACAAGGAAAATCCAATGGAAAAAGTGAGCATATTCGACACGACGCTCCGGGACGGCGAGCAAGCGCCCGGATACTCGATGAATCTCGACGAGAAGCTTCGCATGGCGCTTCAGCTCGAGGCGCTCGGCGTCGACGTGATGGAGGCTGGATTCGCAATCGCTTCGCCGGGTGACTTCCAGTCCGTCAAGGCGATTGCTGACGCGGTGAAGGAATCGTCGGTCTGTTCGCTTTCGCGCGCGCTCGAAAAGGACATCGACGCGTCCGCCGCCGCGATCGCCGGTGCGGCGCGGCCTCGCATACACACCTTTATTGCGACGAGCGACCTGCATCTAAAGTACAAGTTGAAAATCTCGCGGACGGACTGTCTGCGCCAGATACGCAGGGCCGTCGCATACGCACGGAACTTCTGCGGGGAGGTCGAGTTCTCTGCGGAGGACGCCTCCCGTACCGACTTCGATTTCCTCTGCAAAGCCGTCGAAACCGCAATCGCCGCCGGCGCCGGGATAGTGAACATTCCCGATACCGTGGGATATTCCACGCCGGACGAGTTCGGAGCGCTGATTGCCGGGCTGATCGGCCGCGTCAAGGGAATCGACAAGGCAGTGGTCTCGGTTCACTGCCACGATGACCTCGGGCTTGCCGCGGCGAACTCGCTCGCGGGCGTCAAAGCTGGAGCGAGGCAGGTGGAATGCACCATCGACGGCATCGGCGAACGCGCAGGCAATGCGGCGCTGGAGGAAATCGTGATGGGCATAGTGACGCGGCGCGACAGGTACGCCGGCGTCACGACCGGCGTTCGCACGCGGGAGATCGCCCATACGGCGAAACTGCTTTCCACCATAACAGGCGTAAGGATCGCGCCGAGCAAGGCGATAGTCGGCGCGAACGCCTTTGCGCACGAGAGCGGCATTCACCAGCACGGCGTGATATCCAATGCTCAGACGTATGAGATCATGACGCCGGAATCCGTCGGAATGCAGAAGACGGAACTCGTCCTCGGAAAGCATTCAGGGCAGCACGCGCTGGAGAGCCGCCTGAAGGATCTCGGCTACGATTTGTCGCCGGAGCGCGCGGCGGACGTGTTTGCAGCGTTCAAGGACTTGGCCGACCGCAAGAAGCAGATAACCGACCGCGACCTCGTGGCGCTTGCCGAGACGCGCGTCGCCTCAAAGGGCTCCGCCGCACGGGAGTGGAAACTGGACTCGTTCGTCGTGAACAGCGGCAACCACATGAGCGCGACGGCTCAGGTCACGCTGAGGCGCGGCAACCGCGTTGCGCAGGACGCGGCGATCGGTACGGGGCCGATCTACGCGGCTTTCCGCGCAATCGAGAAGATCATCCGCCACCGTTTCGTGTTGGAGGATTACAGGATCGAGGCCGTAACCGAGCATCGCGACGCTTTGGGCGAAGTCCTCGTCAAGATTTCAGACGGCAAGGGCTCCTATCGCGGACGGGGCGTCTCCACGGACGTGATAGAAGGCTCGATCTTTGCGCTGCTTGTCGCCGTGAACCGTATGCTGGAGACTGGAAGATGAGCATGACTATGACTCAGAAGATCCTTGCCGCACACGCAGGGCAAAGAGAAGTGCATGCCGGCGAACTTGTCATGGCACGTCTCGACCTCGTGCTTGGCAACGACATCACGACGCCCGTCGCGATTGGCGAGTTCCGCAAGTTCGGGCGGGATAAGGTGTTCGACCGCGAGAAGATCGCGCTCGTGCCTGATCATTTCACGCCGAACAAAGACATCAAGGCGGCGGAACAGTGCGCGTGCATGCGTTCCTTTGCGAAGGAGCAGGGGATTGTCAACTATTTTGAAGTCGGCCACGACTGCGGCATAGAGCATGCGCTTTTGCCGGAGAAGGGGCTTGTCACCGCCGGAGACCTCGTGATCGGGGCTGACAGCCACACCTGCACCTACGGGGCGCTGGGCGCGTTTGCGACCGGCGTCGGCTCCACCGACATGGCGGCTGGAATGGCGGCGGGCGAAACGTGGTTCCGCGTTCCGTCCGCGATCCGCATAGAGCTGACAGGTTCGCCGCGCCACCATGTGGGAGGCAAGGATTTGATCCTTCACCTCATAGGGCTCATCGGCGTGGACGGCGCACGGTACATGTCGCTTGAGTTCGCCGGACCGGGCGTCGCGTCGCTTTCGATGGACGACAGGTTCGCCGTCGCGAACATGGCGATTGAGGCAGGCGCAAAAAACGGAATATTCCCCGTCGACGGCAAGGCGCTGGACTACCTTGCCGAACATGGCGCAAAGCCGCCGGAGGTATATTCTGCGGACGGCGGCGCCGAGTACGAGCGGACGATCTCAATCGATCTCTCGTCGCTCAAGCCGACGGTCGCGTTTCCGCACCTTCCGTCCAACACCCGCACGATAGACGAGGTCGGCGACATCCCCATCGACCAGGTGGTGATAGGCTCCTGCACCAACGGACGGATCTCGGACATGCGCGTCGCTGCCGAGGTGTTTCGCGGACGCAAGGTCGCGCCTGGCGTGCGCGCCATAGTCATTCCGGCCACGCAACGCATTTGGCTTCAGGCCCTTGAAGAAGGATTGCTGAAGGTTTTCGCGGAGGCGGGGTGCGTCGTGTCTACGCCGACGTGCGGTCCGTGCCTTGGCGGACACATGGGCATTCTGGCCAAAGGCGAGAGGTGCGTGGCTACGACTAACCGCAATTTTGTTGGACGCATGGGGCACGTGGAGTCGGAGATATATCTTGCGTCTCCAGCCGTCGCCGCCGCGTCCGCAGTCGCGGGACGGATCGCCGCCCCGAATGATGAACAATAACCCAGTTGCATTTCAACATCATGACAGGAACAACATTCAAATACGCCGACAACGTCGACACCGACGTCATAATCCCGGCACGCTACCTCAACACGCCGGATGCAAGGGAACTTGCCGTCCACTGCATGGAGGACATTGATCCTTCATTCGCGAAGCGCGTTCGGCCTGGCGACATTATCGTCGCGGGACGCAACTTCGGATGTGGCAGTTCGCGCGAGCACGCGCCGATTTCGATAAAGGCTTGCGGCGTGTCGTGCGTAATCGCCGCCAGCTTTGCGCGCATATTCTACCGCAACGCGCTCAACATCGGGCTTCCCATATTGGAATGTCCGGAAGCCGCTTCCGCAATCGCCGCAGGCGACAGGGTGTCTGTCGATCTGGGAACTGGGGAGATTGCGGACGACACTACGGGGCGCCGTTTCAAGGCAGAACCATTCCCGCCTTTCATGCAGGAGCTGATAAAGGCCGGAGGACTGGCGGAATATCTGAGGAGAGCAAAATGAAAATGAAAATTGCGGTATTGCCCGGCGACGGTGTGGGGCCCGAAATCGTGCGCGAGGCGTTGCGCGTACTCGACGCCGTTGCGCGGAGATCGGGCCATACGTTCGAAATCGCGGAGCATCCCGTCGGAGGCGCTGCGCACGACTTGTGCGGCGACTGTCTTCCGGCGGCGACGCTTGCCGCCGCGAAGGACGCAGATGCGGTTCTGTTGGGCGCCGTCGGTGGACCGAAGTGGGATTCATTGCCGGCGGCTGAGCGTCCGGAACGGCGCGCGCTTCTTACATTGCGGAAGGAACTTGGACTTTACGGGAACCTGCGTCCCGTGAAGGTATGGCCCGCGTTGAAGGGGGCTAGTCCGCTGAAGGACGAGATTGTATCTGGCGGGATAGATCTTCTTGTGGTGCGGGAGCTGACCGGCGGGGCTTATTTCGGCGAGAAGTTGCGTTCGGCGGACGGTCGGAGCGCGTACGACGTGACGCCGTATTCAGTCCCAGAAATAGAGCGCATTGCGCTGTTGGCGTTCGAGTCTGCTCGCAGGCGGCGCGGCAGGGTGACGAGCGTGGACAAGGCGAACGTACTGGAGACGTCGCGGTTGTGGCGTGAGACGGTTACGCGCCTTCACGCAGCGAAATACTCCGATGTAGAGCTCGACCACATGTACGTGGATAACGCCGCGATGCAGCTCGTGCGCTCGCCCGCCCGCTTTGACGTTTTGCTTACCGAGAACATGTTCGGCGACATACTTTCGGACGAGGCATCCCAAATCGCCGGTTCGATTGGAATGTTGCCGTCTGCCTCGCTCGGAAAGGGAGGCAGGGGTCTTTACGAGCCGATACACGGCTCTGCGCCGGACATCGCGGGAAGAGGAATCGCCAACCCGATTGCGACGATCCTTTCCGCAGCTATGATGTTGCGCTACACGTTCGGGTTGGACGCAGAGGCGGACGGTATCGAAAGGGCAGTAGGAGAAGTGCTTGCGTCTGGGATTCGTACGGCGGACATCGCGGCTCCCGGCGTAAATACAGTATCGACAACCAAGATGGGGACAGCAATCGCGGAAGTGCTTGCGTAGACTCTTTCCGAGCGTCTGCGGATTTCCAAAGATGGGCAATATGTCGGCTATGTCGGAAGAATGGCGCAGTTATGGGTGCTTGCAACGGCTTTCTGGAGTTTACCCATTTTTTGAGTGCGAAAGTGCGACGCACCCGCATGGATAAAGGCTGAAGTGCGTTTCGGGATGTGGTTTTCGGCGTTTCGCGTCCGAAACGGCTATCCGTCGTCGTCGTCGATCGCACGGACGATAGATGAAAGTTTC
>JAFNRY010000263.1 GCA_017385345.1 Kiritimatiellia bacterium | reverse complement strand
TCGAAAAGAACGCGTTCGTAAAAATCCATCTTTCCGGCCGACGGCTCCGCCTCGAAAAGCGCCTCTGTCAGACGCAACATGTTGACGGAAGCGCACGATTCCGGTCCGGTAGCGTGCGGAAAATGCTTCTCGAAATCCGCGACCGGGAACAGATGCTCCTCGCATCCGTTGCCGCCGAAGGCCACGGCATGGTCGAAGGCGTACTTGCGCCAGCCGGCGGCGGCGGCCTTGCGGAGCCGCTCCTCTCCCGTCTCCCGGCCCACGCGCTCCGCCGCGAGAAGTTTGGGTATGTTCGCGTTGCAATGCTGTCCGACGAGATAGTCCGCGTCGCCGGCGGCGATCGGGGCGAGCAGCTTGTCATGGCAAAGACGGCGGGTGCGGCGCAATTGTTTTTCGTCGCGCGTGCGCCGCCATGCCCAAACATACGTCTCGGGAAGCGAACCGTGCTCGCACAAAAGCAGTTTCTGAAGCTGCGCATCGTCGAGCCTGTCAACAATCTCTTCGCCGAACCAGTCCGTCAAACGCATGAAAACACGCCACGCCTTCTCGCTACCGGTGGCTTCGCCGGCCATGTACAATCCGATAAGCATCTTGTTCAGCACGTAGGTCAGCCCGAACGCGCCATTCACGCCGGCGCAACTCGCATAACGGCCCTTCAAATCGCGCTCGGGAACACGAATGTCGCCGGACGCGATCTGCGAGAAGATCTTGCGTCCGTTTCTGGTCGCAAGCGCGTACCCGCAGCCGTGGGCGGACTGCACTGCGTCGAGTTCGTCGATCACATAGAGGATGCGTTTCTCGAGTTCCTTGTCGCCGGTCGCTTCCAAAGTCAATGATGCGCCGCTCAGCCAAAACGCGAGAATATGTCCGGAAAGGTCGATCCACTTTTCACTCTCGAGCGCAGGATTCTCCCAGCCGCCGTACGGTTCGGCCTTCGGATTCAAGCCGGCCTCGGAGCGGAAACGGCTCAGAAGCCGATCGGGGTCCAGCCTCAGGAGATACTTTCTGTTCTGCTCCTGCTGCGCCTGAAGGGGTCCGCCGGTCAAACGCACGTCGGCAAGGGGGAAAGGCGCATCGAGCGCCTCCGGTACGTTCTTTGCAAACGAAACGGACGGCAGCAGAAGAAGAGCAAAAACGATATTCAAAGCCGCATTGTCAATCATATTGCACATTTTCAATCCATTTCAAGTTCCAACCGGATTCCATTTCAAGTTCCAGCCGGATTTATTATGTCAAAACGCACCGGAGCTTTCAATATCAAAGTACGGCAAGGTACGGTACGGCAAGGTACGGCGTTGGAAAAATCCGCGGCTGATCGCGGGAGCGCGCGATGCAACGGCCGCCTTCCGGCTGCGCCGAAGGCTAAAAAAAGAAACAAGAGCCGATTTTTATGGTACAATACGCAAAAAACAAACACAAGGCGGCAAAACGCATATGGCGAAAGAAGAAGACCAGGCGATCGAAGTAACCGGCACGGTGGTGAAGGTTCTTCCGGCGACCATGTACAAGGTGCAGCTCGAAAACGGGCACGAGGTACTCGCGCACATTTCGGGCAAGATGAGGAAATTCTTCATCAAAATAGCAATCGGCGACAAGGTCACGGTCGAGATTTCCCCGTACGACCTCGGCAAAGGCCGCATCACATATCGCCACAAAACATGACTTTACGGCATGACGCGCCGGCCGGCCGGCGCAATGGAATCCGTTATCTGGGCAGAAGAAAACACTAAGGAGGAAAAACCGTGTCAGGACACAGCCACTGGGAAACAATCAAGCGCGCCAAAGGCGCGGCGGACGCGAAGAAGGGAAAGATCTTCTCCAAGCTCGGCAAGGAAATCACCATTGTCGTCAAAGCCAAAGGCGGGGATCCGGACAACAATCCGACGCTCCGCACGCTGATAGCCAAGGCCAAGGCGGCGCAGATGCCCAACGACAACATCGAGCGCGCGATCAAGAAAGGCACCGGCGAACTCGAATCCGCCGAAATGGTGGACGCCC
>JAFNRY010000262.1 GCA_017385345.1 Kiritimatiellia bacterium | reverse complement strand
GGTGCAAATTGCCGACGTTTCGCACGCGGATACGGCGGAAGCGCCACCGCCCGCCGTATGCGCAATTGGAACAGACAAAAGCGCCGCCGCCGCTCCGGATGTGCGGCGATATAAAACAGCGTTCGATATATTCGGCATTTTTACTGCTGTAATGATGTATTTTTATAAGATTTCATAAAACGATCTGACTGAAAGAATTTTTGGTGCCGGATCTCCGCCAAAAACCTTCTCGAACGTTTGGTCAAATGATCCTGAACGTTTGGGTAAATGATCCTGAAGGTTTGGGCAAACGTTCAGGAACGTTTTTCCGGAAGTTCACGGTCTTTCAACCGGGAGTTCCCGTACCAAAAAACGAGAAGTCTCGATAATTTGCAAAATCGCATTATTGCGAAATGTGCAATTATCGCAAATAGCGCGGCGGGCGCCGGCAGGCAGGCGGATTATTCCGCGAAGACGACTTCCACCGCCTTGCCGGCGTAGCGGACGCTCTTCGAAGCGCCGTCCGGCAGAGTAACTATGAAATCGCGCTCTGCATCCATGCCCGGATAGGAGCCTTGCCGTTCGCCGAACGTAAATTTCCTCGCCTTGTCGTCCCAGGAGAGTTGAATTTCCGCGAATTCTCCCTTTTCGTAGCCGTAGCCGTCCCCTGCATCGTCGTACAGGATGAAGGAACCGTCGGCGCCGGGAAACACCTTGACATCGACATACGGGTTTCGGACCTGCCCGACGTACTGGAGCGCGGGGCCAGTCGGAACGATGGCGCCGGCCTTGGCGTAAAGCGGGAAGGTGTCGAGCGAGACGGGCTTGTCGATCCACGAGCCGCCCTTCTCTACCTTTCCTGTGAAAAAGTCGATCCAGTCCGTCCCCGCGGGGAGGTAGAGGCGCTGCGAAGGCGCCTGGGCCCTGACGACCGGAGCGGCGAGCAATTCGGTACCGGCGAGAAACTGCTGCGAGATCTTCCAGGTTGTCTTGTCGGCCTTATATTCGGCGAAGAGTGGGCGCATCCAGGTACCGCCGCGCGCGGAGACCCACCGCGCGGTGGAATAGAGGTAGGGTATGAGCCTGTAGCGCAGTTCGATGCATTTCAGCATGGCGTCGTAGTAGCGGGTGCCCGGTTCGCCGAAGCGCCACGGTTCGCGCGGCGTGCCCGTACCGTGGCTGCGGAAGATCGGGCAGAACAGGGCGTACTGCATCCAGCGGGTGTTGAGTTCGGCGAACGCGGGGTGCTTGCACGCGCCGCCGGGCGCTTCGTGGTCGCGCTGCGGGAAGAATCCGCCTATGTCGGTGTTGTAGTTCGGGTTGCCCGTCAGCCCGAAGCCGATTCCGGCGGCTATCTGCATGCGCAGCGACTGCCATGACGAGAACGTGTCGCCGGACCAGGTGTTGGCGCCGGTGCGCTGCTGGCCGGCGTAAACCGAGCGCGTCATGATCGAGACGCGGCGGCGGCCGCCTTCGTCGGCGCGCTGGTGGTCGTACACGCCGCCCACCGTGAAATAGGGGAACGCGTTGCACATGCGGCGGAAGGAGCCCATCGCCGTAGGGCCGTCGAAGCTCTCCTTGTTCCAGACGAAATGGTCGGGTTCGGTGGAATCCATCCACCAGGCATCGGGTCCGGCGTCGCGCACGCGCGTCGCATACCTCCAGTAGATATCGCGCGCCTCGGCGCTGAACGCGTCGTACACAATCGTTCCGCTGTTGTGGGGCCACGTGCGGAAATCGCCTTTGAAATAAAGCCCCTTGACGCGAAACTCCTTGTGCGCCTGCGTCTCGGGACCGAAGCCGGGCCAGATCACGATCATCAGTTTGGCGTTCAAATCGTGGATCGCCTTGATGTTCTTTTCCGGCTCCGCGAACCCGTCGGGCCTGAAGTTCATGTCGTTCCATTTTTCGTTGCCGCCCCAGTATTGCCAGTCCTGCACAAGGCAGTCGAGCGGGATGCGACGGCGCCGGAACTCTCGTATGACATCCAGATCCTCTTTCCAACTCTTGTAGCGCTCCTTGCTTATATAATAGCCGAGCGTCCACTTCGGATGCATCGGAACTTCGCCCGTGAGGCGCCGCACGAGCCCGACCACGCCGTCGGACGTGCCGCCGTACATGAACCAGTAGTCCACGGCGTCTCCTACTTCGCTGTCGAATACCATCAAGCCGTCCTTTTCGGAATAATCGGTCGGAGAAGCATTGTCCCAGAAAACGCCCCAGCCTTTGACGGACTGGACGATTGGCACGTAGTCGTCGCGGTTGTCCTGTATCATGTGGCGGCTCGTCCCGCGACGCACGATGCTTTCGTCCTGCCATATGCCGAGGCCGTAAACCGGCTCGTCCTTGCCGAGGCGCCACTTCTGCGCGACGTGGAAGCTGGAGGCGTCCGGATCGCCCGCCGGGCGGGGCCTGAACGAGAAGCCGTCCTCCGCGAGGAGCGTTTCGCCGGCGGCGGTCGAAAACACCGCCTTGCCGTCGCCATCGACGGAAACGGCGAGGCTGGCGGAGCGGTAGGTGGTAAGGCCGCCGTTCCGCTCGACGGCGACATCGACCTTCTCAGGCCGCATTTTGACGATGAAGCTTTCGCGCGCGCCGGCACCGCCAGCCGGCTCCTTCACGACATGAACGATATCGTCGGCGTAGAACTCGACCTTCACGGCGGCGGACGCGGTGCAGGCAATCCCCGCGGCAAACAATAATGCAACTTTTCTCATGCCGCGTATTTTACCATATCCTGATCCTCCGTTCGCACATCGCAAGTTGCGCGAATCGCCGGCGGAACGGGCGATTGCGCTTTGACCCCAAACCGTGCCTTGACGCCGAAATGATATACTATCGCACATACCGGCTCGTTGGAGTGTACGTTCATGAGCGAAAGGCATTCACTTGCATGGGCGGGCGATGTCTTGCCCGCCGTCGGAACCTGCGCGTCGCGCATGGGCGGGTTTTTGTCCGGCCTTTTGACCGTGTCGATGCTTTGTCAGGCTTCAGCCCGGCAGATTTCCGTACCTGCGCAGATGGTTTCGCCTTTTGCCGACACCGAGGTTTCGACGAATGTCGTGCTGCAGACCGTCAGGACGGACGTCCGTGAGGTGAATTTGCATCTTCGGTTCGAAGCGGCGCCCACCAACGACCTCGAAGTGGCTTTCGGACGCGACGTGAACACCAACGGCGCCCTCGATGTTTCGGAAATCGAAACGGTCTATGGCTGGCGGGGAGGCCGACATTTCATCGAGAACGTCCGTGAATGGAACAGAATCGAAGCGAATGAACCGCAAAGCGGTCGCAAGGATCCGGTCGATTTCAACGTCCAGTTGAAGAACGGCTGCAACTGCACGCCGGCGCTTTTCACGGCCATTTGCGGGGCGGAGCGGGCATTTCTCGATTTCGAGAAGCATCCTCCCGCATGGCTCTTTCGCCGAGAGTGGAACATGATGCGCATTGCCCGGCGCGGCGCGGGGCCGATGTCCGAATGGGTGCATTGCACCGTCAACCATGGGTTTTTCTACCTTTATTTGAGGTGAACTCGTGATTTCGGCGCTCTTCACGAAGATTCTTGTTGCGCTCGTAGGCGTTCTCGGCATCGCGTGGCTTTATGCGCGGCTGCGCGAGAAAGGCGTCCGGCCGCTGGCGTCTTTGAAAAAAATACCCTTTATCGGGATATGTGCATTTGCGCTTTGGGCCGCCCCGTTCTACTATTACGGCAGCACAAAAGGAGGCGGCGACGGCACGAACAATGTTCCGCAGCTTGTAATGCCGCCGATTGGCGGACTGGTGCCGATGGTCTCGACAAATGCGCTGCACCAGACCGCAGCAGGCGGAATTCTGCCTATGCAGCAAGGGGTACTTGCCGGTGCGGGCGTTTCGGAATCCTTGCAAGCGTCTGGGGCGTTGATTACCTCGACGAATACCGACCGCGCGATTACCGCAGAGGACATCGCGCGCGGTTTCATCCAGGCGCGCATCGGCACGAACGAAGCGTTCGATTTCTCTCCGCCGCCGGGTGCGACAATCATTTCCGACTGGAGGGCGTTCGGTGCGGCGACGGACTGGATTTATGTCACGTTCACGAACTGGGCGTTTCGGGTCGGCACGAACGATGTCAATAGAATGCGCATATATTCGTTCGGCAAAGTCGAGCCGCTTATACGCGAGGCGAACAATGCAATCGCCACGAACTACTACTTTGCGCCATTCATGGCATCGCTCGGCATTGTCCCGCAGGCAAATTGGGACTGGCTCGCCGAAAACGATAGGCCGAGCCAGGTGTGGTATGCGATAACACCGGAAAACTCTCTCGTTCTGACTTGGCAGAATGCGCTCCTGAATCGCGACACCGATACACCGCTCTCCTCCCAGATAGAGTTCAAACTTGACGGCCAGTTCATCTACCGCTACGATCTTTCGCGTCTGAACTTCGATGTTGTCACAAACATTCTCGCAGGAGCGTCCTACGCCGGAAACGAATGGACGACGAATGCGCTCCCGACGAACGTCACCTCGATGGCGTTCTATCCGCTCTCGGAAGAGGACATCTACAATGAAGACCCGGACAATGACGGACTGCCGACAATCGACGAACTCTTCTTCTACAACACCGACCCGCGCAATTCCGATACGGATTACGACGGCTTGAGCGACTATGACGAACTGTTTACGTACGAAACCGACACGCTCGACCCTTATTCCATCCGCACCGATTACAGCGATGGCTTCGCGATCAAAATAGGCGACCTCGATCCATTCTCGCATCCTGAAGGTTCGACGAACTCCGTTCTCGAACATATCTTCTATTCAGGCACGACGAACAGCGTGTTCGCCTATCCGCAATCCTCGAACGACGTGGCCGTACTGCAAGTATCCGTATCCGGCTCTGGCAAAGGCGATCTGATCGTCGGCGACAAGGTTGTGCCGCTCATTGCGCCGCCTGCACCGCGGCAAACGCCGCAACTGGCGCAACCGACCTTTCGGACATTCTTGACCAGGAAAACAACTTTAATCTTGATTTGGCAAGTTCCGATATGGCACATCCTAATGGTTGGCCGAGTAAGTCGAGCTATCCCAACCGATGGCTACATTCGGACATGAAAGACGTATCTTATTTCTTTAACTTCAAGTTCTATGAAAAAG
>JAFNRY010000261.1 GCA_017385345.1 Kiritimatiellia bacterium | reverse complement strand
GTCGATATCCCTCTTTCGCGCGATGCGGCGGCGGCCGTTTTCGAAGCTACGAACAGAATCGCAGCCGCAAAGGGCGGGGTCGCGCTCGCCTCGGACACAATCGTATGGAAGAAGTCTGAATCCAGGCGCATGTGGCGGCTTGCGATTCCGGCGGACGCCGCGGCGGGGGAAACGATCGACGTAGAGCTGTACGACGAGAAGGGGACCAAGCGCGGAGACACAGGAGTGTACATCGTGTCTCCGCAGGAGAATTCCACGGACAATCCCTTTTTCATCGGAGAAAAAACAGCGGAAACGCTCGGCTACGGCGAATGGACGATGGATCTCGACGTCGCGATGGCTAAATACAAGTCCGAGCCAGGTTCGCATCTTGTCGCCGTCGCAAGCGGATCGCGCTGGTGCCCGGATTGCGTCATGGCCGACCATCACGTGCTCGAAACGCCGCAATTCAAGACGTGGGCGGCAGAGAACAAAGTAATACTCGTCGATATCGACGTGCCGAACTTCGGACCGAACGAAGGGACAAGCGCCTGTCTGCTGACTCGCACCGTCGGCCGTACGAGCGACGGCTACATCTCCGGGCGCGGCACGATCGCGACGAATGAAACCAAGCGCGTCCAGAGCGGAGCGGGATACCTCTCGCGCCACATGGTTGCGGATTCTTCGGCTGAAGCGGTGCTGGAACGCAACCGTTCTCTCGTCGGACGCAACACGCTCCAGGGAGGATGGAACAATCCCGATCGCGCCAACCAGAACCGGACGGGCATACCCAACTTTTTCGCTCTGAACCGCGACGGTTCGATCGCGGCCACTTTCGAGACGTTCGATGCTATCGGTCCGAAGGAGTTCAAAGACGAATACATAGCCAGATTCGACGAACTGATAGCCGCGGAAGACGCCGGCGACGACATATCCGACAGGTCGTGGGCCACAACGAAACGGAATTGGAGCGGCGAAGCCGCGAGCACGGCGGAAGGGGAGCTGAGCGTCATCGACCTCCAGGACGTGTATGCAATTCCCGCGGCGTCCACGACTGCCGCCAGCCAGCGCGTCGCAATCAAAGGAGCGGCTAAAGGCGTCACGGTCGCAGTTTCCCTGCTTTCGGTATCGGAAGGGGCCGTTGCCACGATTGCCACTTCGACGGGGCTGCTTGAAAACGGTGTTTCCGTCGAAGGCGTGATAGGCTCCACCGGTTCGTATTACATACAAATATCCGCAACTGGCTCCGGCGCTCTCGATCCGTCCACGGCGGCTGCCGGCGTTTCAGCCGCATACACGGTTTCCGGCTTGCGTACGCCGATCGAAAATCCATTCGAGAATGCCTGGACCAAGACCGCGGCTTCGGCCACGCTTCCACTTTTCAGTGAATCATCGGGAGAACTCGACGGCGTACTCGTCCTGTCGCTGAAAAAGACCGGCAGAATAAGCGCCAAACTATCCAACGGACGCAAAACCCTCGCCTCTTTCACCGGCAAATGGAGCGATGACATAACGATAGAAGGAGTCGCGTCCGCGACGATGGAGAAACGCGGCTGGACGCTCTACCTGGAGATAGACGCCGATGGATGGATAACGGCGGAAGCGACGGACGGATCCTCCGCTCTCGCCGGCGGACCGTACGGCATCGCAACGGACTACAGCGAAATGAATGGAGCCTACACGGTCGCTATGCCCCGCGAAGACGGCGGAGCGCCCGTGGTCGCCACGCTTTCGTCTACCGGTTCCGCGGCGAAAAAAGGCAAGATGAAGTTCGCCGCATATCTCCCCAACGGCAAGAAGCTTTCCGGTTCTACCGGAGTTGCGTGGATCGACGCGAATTTCGGCATCGTTACGGTTTTGAAGGCAAACGCCACGGATACATTCCGCGCGATGCTGAAGGTAAGACGGAACGCCATGCGCGCGCCAACGCCGCGCGCGGTTGTAGCATCCGGTTTTTCGCGTTGGTCGAGCACGTATAGCGGAGACGATGTCTTTCTCGACGCATACGGCAGTTTGGTCGGTAAAAACACGGCCATAACCAACGGCGTAGAATCTGAAATTCTGGAGTTCGACGCGGCATGGGAGGGCGTTTCGAGCGATATCTACGGCGCTGTCACGAATGCGGCCGGCGACGCAGCCGGCATTGCGGTTTCCGCCTTCGATCTCGACAAGGCCGCGAACATCAAAGGCTGGTCGTTCTCCTACAAGAAATCTACCGGCGTTTTCACGGGAAAACTCACCATGTCCGCCGAAAACAAGAAGAGCATCGTTGCAAAGTACACCGGAGTCGTCGTCCCGGGATGGTTCAGCGATTGCGATTGCGGCGAAGACGACGATGAAATCATTGGTCGCGTCAACCGGCCCTACGGCGAGGGCTTTGCGATCTATACCGATAAAGCGCTCGTCTCAGGCAGAAAGAAATCGGTGAAAAGGTCGATTCCGGTAGGAATCGTCTCGGCCGGGAAATGATCGAAGCGGCGTTTGCATCGTGGAACCTTTGATATCAAGGCGCGAAGCGCTTGAATTGCTTGCGCCGCAGAGAAGAAGCGAGCTAAGGGAACGCGCCAAGGAAGCGACTGCGCAGCATGTCGTAAAGCGTTTCGACTTCTGTTCCATTATAAACGCAAAGTGCGGCAAATGCAGCGAAGACTGCAAGTGGTGCGCGCAATCGGCACGCTGGAAGACGGACTGCGAAACCTACGACTGGATCGGAGAGGAGGCATGCGCCGCCGCCGCGAAAGAAGCGTCGGAGAAGGGCGCCGACAGAATAGGCATTGTCATGTCCGGCAGGTGCGCGAAGGGGAGCGAAATCGACAAAGTATGCGCGGCTCTTCGCGCTATGCGCCGCGCCGCCCCGGACATATGCCTTTGCGCGTCCGTCGGACTCGTCTCCCGGGCGGATCTCGCCCGTATGAAGGAAGCCGGACTCCAGCGCGTCCATTGCAACATCGAATGCGCACCGTCGCTTTTTCCGTCGCTCTGTTCGACGCACGGCACCGCCGACAAACTGGTGACGCTTCGCGCCGCCCGCGATCTCGGTCTGCAAATATGCTGCGGCGGGATAATCGGTATGGGCGAAACCGACAAGCAGCTCGTTGAGTTCGCTTTCGCGCTTTCGGAAATCGCGCCTGATTCGATACCTGTCAACGTTCTCCATCCGATCGAAGGAACTCCCCTCGGCGATCGAGACATACTCGATCCGGAGAGAGTCGTCGATTCCGTCGCTCTTCTGCGCCTCGTCAATCCGTCCACGCCGTTGCGTTTCGCCGGCGGAAGACGCGACATGAGCGACGAGATCGCCGCAAGATGCATAGAAGTAGGCATGTCGGCAGGAATAGCCGGACCGTTGCTGACTACACCGGGAGCCGATTTCGATGACGATCGCGAACTCGCGCTGAGGGCCGGATATACAGTGAAATGCTGACATTATACATACTTTCCACCTTTGCTTTGATAATAAAGCCGGGGCCCGACATAATGTGCACGATAGCGACTGCGCTGTCCGACGGGCGTGTTGCAGCCGCAAGGTTCATGTGCGGTCTAATGGCCGGTTCGTGGATTTGGTTTTGCCTTCTTGCCGCCGGCGTCGCTCCGTTTTTTTCGTCGCATCCGCGCATTGTTTTTACAATACAGCTTGCAGGTGTGTTTTACATGGCATATCTTGCGTTCCTCTCGTTCAGAGAGTGTTTTGCCGGCAAATCCGGAGCTATAGACGTCAAACGCATAGACAATGTAGATAATGCCGTAAAATCGAGTTCGTCATATATAATCCGCGGCATTGCCATGTCAATGTCGAATCCGCTGTTGATTTTGTTTTTGATGGCTTTTCTGCCGTCATTCATAGGTGAGACCGATCATGTCGCGTTTAAGACGCTTTTTCTCGGCGCGATATTCATTATAGTTATTCCTTGCGTGCACATTCCAGCGATTCTTGCGTCGGAATGGATAAAAAAACATTTCGAGACTGCAGGCCGCGGCGGGAGACGAATCAAGTTTGTCTCCGGAATCGTGCTATTGCTTGCTGCATTGCTGGTTTTTGCAAAAGCGCTCTCGACCGTAAGATAATGGCAAACGCAGGTTGATTCGAAGAATGCCGGTTATGTTAACTACGGCTTAGCGACTCCAACCTTTTGGATATTGTCGCTTCATAACCTTGACCATTCGGAACGTAATATCTTTTCGGCACCCTCATGTAAGCCTGCTCGACATAATTGCCGGCGTAGTCATGAGGATATTTGTACCCGGAGGACTTTTCGCTTCCGATTGCGCCGATATGTTTGTTTTTCAAATGTTCGGGAACGGGCTGGACGCGATTTTTTCTGATATCGTCCATTGCCGATTCGATGGCGACACAGCTC
>JAFNRY010000260.1 GCA_017385345.1 Kiritimatiellia bacterium | reverse complement strand
GAGAATGCGCTGCGTTGCGATTTTCTGGCTCTTGAATGAATCAAGCTGCGCCTCCGTCAGTGTTTCGGGCAGCGGGGTTTCTCTCGCGATTCCTTCTATTTCGCGGTAGAGAACGACGGGCTGCGTTTTCGGATACCGGATGAATCCGTCGTATCCGAACCATGCTCCGAGCACGACGAACACCGCGAGGGCGAAGGCGTGTCTTGCCGCAAACTCCTTGTTTATTTTCAATTCCATGCCCGTATTATAGCAAAGGCGGCCGTATTCCGGGCATATTGTGCTATAATTAATGCATGAAACTCGATCCTTTGAAGATGGCGGACTGGGAAGTTGCAGAAGCGGCCGAAGCGACGCTTCGCAAAGCGTCGGAATTGGCGTCGGAACTCGGACTCGAGAGGGATGAATGGTCTCCCTATGGCGAGGTTTTGGCCAAGGTGGACGCGTCCAAAGTGCTCAAGCGGCTCGGGACAGGGAAAAGAGCCAAATACATCGATGTGACGGCGATATCGCCTACGGCGCTTGGCGAAGGGAAGACGACGACGACTGTCGGTCTGGTCGAGGGCCTTGGTCTTCTCGGGAAGAAGGTCGTGGGCTGTCTGAGACAGCCGAGCGGTGGGCCGACGTTCAATATCAAAGGGAGCGCCGCCGGCGGCGGTCTCGCCCAGGTCGTCCCTCTGCCGGCGCTTTCTCTCGGCCTCACCGGCGACATAGACGCGATCACGAACGCCAACAATCTCGCAATGGTTGCGCTCAATTCCCGCATGCAGCACGAACGCAACCATGACGACGGATGGCTCGCCGAGCGCGGGTTGAAGCGTCTCGACATAGATCCAGATCGCATACAGTTCCGCTGGGCGATGGATTTTTGCGCTCAGGGCCTGCGCGATATCCGGATCGGGCGCGGCGGAAAGCTCGACGGTTTTGAATGCGACAGCGGTTTCTACATCACGGTCGCTTCGGAAGTGATGGCGATTCTTGCGATGAGCGCCGATCTGGCCGATTTGAGGAAGCGGCTTTCCCGCATCATTCTGGCGTATTCCAAAACCGGCAGGCCCGTGACCGCCGCCGATCTCGAAGTCGATGGCGCGATGTGCGCGCTGCTCGTCAACGCCGTGAAGCCGACGCTGATGCAGACGATCGAGGGCCAGCCGGTGTTTGTCCACGCGGGGCCTTTCGCTAATATCGCAATCGGACAGAACTCCGTCGTGGCGGACAGGCTCGCCTGCGCGCTCGGGGATTACGCTGTTACCGAAAGCGGATTTGCGAGCGACATGGGCTACGAGAAGTTCTGGAACATCAAATGCCGTTGTTCGGGTCTGAAACCCGACGCCGTGGTTTTGGTGGCGACAGTAAGGGCTCTCAAGGCCCACGGCGGGGCGCCGGCGGTCAGGGCCGGCCTCCCGCCCGATCCCGTGTATTCGCATGAGAACCTGCCGCTTCTCGAAAAAGGATGCGAAAATCTGCTCGCGCACATCGACATAATCCGGCGGAGCGGAATCCAGCCGGTCGTATGCCTCAATGCGTTCCACACCGATACCGCCGCCGAGCGCGAAGCCGTTCGCAGGATGGCCGAGGGGGCCGGCGCTTCTTTCGCTACGAGCGACCACTGGCTCAAAGGAGGAGAAGGCGCCAAGGATCTCGCCCGCGCCGTCGTGGAGGCGTGCGAAAAGCCGAATTCGTTCGAGTATCTCTGCGATCTTTCCGAGCCTTTGAAGGACAGGATAGAGAAGCAGGTGAAGGAGGTTTATGGAGGCGACGGCGTGGATTACGAGCCGGCCGCCCTTGCTAAACTCAAGGCGCTGCAGGCCGATCCGGAGACCGCGTCGCTGCCCGTGTGCATGGCGAAGACGCAGTACTCTCTGTCCCACGATCCCAAGCTTCTGGGTCGTCCCAAGGGGTGGCGCCTGCCCGTGAGGGACGTATTGGTGTACAAGGGCGCCGGGCTGGTCGTTCCCGTCGCCGGAGAAATCAAACTCATGCCCGGCACGAGCGCGTCCCCCGCCTACAGACGCATCGACGTGGATGTCGAAACCGGCAAGGTGAAGGGACTGTTCTGATGAAAAAGCAAATGGTGCTTCTTGCAAGCATGGCGGCCGGTCTTCTGGCGGCTCTGCTGACCCGTTCGTACATATCGGCGAAGGAGGACGAGCTCGCCGCGGTGCGCGACAGGTTCCTGCGCGAATACGGCGAGATGGAGGCGCTGTGTTTTGTGAAGGACGTCGGCTCCGGGAATGTCATAGCGCTAGAAGACCTCACCGTGTGCAAGACTTATCGCAAAGGAAACGAAGGATCGGTGCTGACGGCCGAGAACCGCCATGAAATCGCGGGGCGGAGGACAATCGGCTTCCATCGCGCCGGCGAGCCGTTGAGATGGAGCGACATTGACGGCGGCGATCCGCGCCGCGGCGGTCTTGCGGCGGACATAAAGCCCCATCTGCGGGCCGTGTCCATCAGCGTCAACGGCCCCGCTTCCGTCTCCGGCATGGTAAGGCCGGGCGATAACGTCGATGTGATAGGCACTTTCGACTTTCCCGACGACGAAGGCAAGTTGAAGCGCGGCGACCCCGTCACGTGCACGATATTGCAGAAGGTGCTCGTCCTCGGCACAGGTTCGGAGACGGCGAAAACCCGTTCCGCCGGCGCCGGCGGAACGAGGGAGAGGGGCTACTCCACCGTCACTCTCGCAGTCACTCCGCGCGAGGCCGAGATGCTCGCTTTTGCGGAGCATATAAAGGGGCGGCTCGTGCTCGCCCTCAGGAACCGCAACGACACCGAAACTGAAGAGGAGCTGCCTACGGTCGATTTCTCGCGCATACGCGGCCAGATAGAGGCGCTCAACCGCGAGCGCAATCCGACAGATCGCAGGAAAGGCGCCAGAAAGGGGCCGTGAGCCGATGGTTCTCCTGACCATATTGCGCCCCGACGGAAACAGGGAGGAACTGCTGCTCGAGGACGGCGAATACATCGCCGGCAGGTGGGAGTCGTGCGACTTTACGCTTGACGGACCCGAGGTCAGCGGCAGCCACGCGCTGGTAGCGGTTTCCGGCGACGACGTGAAGGTTCGGGATATGGGGAGCGCCAACGGAACGCTGCTGAACGGGCGGGAGATTTCCGGCGAGGCGGCGGTCGGCCGGGGCGATCTTATCGAAATAGGCAAATTCATCCTCAGATTTTCCCCTGACGAGGGCGCGGCCGCGCAAAACGGTCCGGCGGCCGGCGGACAGGAAAACGCGCGCGCCGCGGATGCCGGTGCGCCGGAAGCGAAAGAACCGGATCGCGGGGAGCGGCCGGATGTCGATGCCGCCGAGATGTCTCTGAGGCGCAGCGTCCAGGAGCAGATACAGCAGGAACTGCTCAAGCGCATGGATCTGAAGAAGTTGACGCTCAGCGGCGTTGACCAGGCCGGTCTCGAAAAGACGGCGAGGGAGAAGATAGGGCAGATTGTCGCGGAAGTGAAGCGCAACGGCCGTCTGCCGCCGGGCATCGATCCAGCCCGCCTTGAAAAGGACGTTTTCAACGAGGCGATGCGCCTCGGCCCGCTCGAAGATCTGCTCGCCGACGATTCGGTCAATGAAATCATGGTGAACGGCCCGCACAAGGTCTATGTGGAGCGCAAGGGCAGGCTTGAGCTTTCCAGCTGCCAGTTTACCGACGATGCGAGCGTGATCGCGGCGATAGAACGCATAGTTTCCCCGCTCGGCAGGCGCATAGACGAATCCCAGCCGTACGTTGACGCCCGCCTGCAGGACGGAAGCCGAGTCAACGCCATAATCGCGCCGCTTTCGCTTTCCGGCCCGACGATCACCATCCGCAAGTTCGCAAAGTCAGCAATGACGGTCGAGGATTTCGTGCGTTTCGGCACGTGGACGCGCAATGCCGCCGAATTCATGAAACTCTGCGTGCTGCTGCGCAAGAACATTGTCGTCGCGGGCGGCACCGGTTCCGGCAAGACGACGCTGCTCAATCTGCTTTCTGGATTCGTGCCGGAGGGAGAGCGCATAATAACCGTGGAGGACGCCGCGGAACTCAAGCTGCAGCAGCCCCATGTGATACGACTTGAGGCTAGGCCGCCGAACATAGAGGGCAAGGGCGCGGTGACGATCCGCGATCTCGTTAAGAACTGTCTGCGCATGAGGCCGGACAGGATAATCGTGGGCGAATGCCGCGGCGGAGAGGCGCTCGACATGCTGCAGGCGATGAACACGGGCCACGACGGATCGCTCACGACCGTGCACGCGAACTCGCCGCGTGACGTGATATCGCGCCTGGAAACCATGGTCATGATGAGCGGCATGGAGCTGCCGTCGCGCGCGATCCGCGAACAGATAGCGAGCGCCGTCGATATCATCATCCACGAGACGCGTTTCGCCGACGGCACCCGCAAGGTGGTTTCCATAACCGAGGTGACGGGACTCGAGGGAAGCCAGATAGTGATGCAGGAACTTTTCGCCTTTACCCCTACCGGAGTGGATTCCAACGGGCGGGTCGCGGGACGGTTCGCGCCTACCGGCGCGGTACCGACGTGGTTCGACACGCTGCGCGGAAGAGGCCTTTCTCTCGATGCAAGGATCTTCGATCCGGACTGGACCGGGACGGTAAAGATAAGGAGAGTGGGATGAGCGTGCTGCCAATCGCGGCGATGCTACTCTTCGCGGTTTCCGGGGCGGGATTCGCGTGGTACGCGTCGATATGCAGGGGAGAAAAAACCTCCCCGCGCGCCGGCGGCGCCGGACCGGTTGCCAGGTGGCGCGAATCTCGCCGCCGCTCCAGATTCGCGGAACAGCTGCCGGATGCCCTTGCAACCATGTCCAATGCCTTGAAGGCCGGTTTTTCGATTGCGCAGGCCTTCGAGTCCGTCATCGAGCTCGGCAACGATCCCGTCTCCGCCGAATTCGCCGTGCTGCAGAAGCAGCTGCGCATCGGAATGGGAATGGACGAGGCGCTCGATTCTCTCGCGCAGCGCACCGGATCGGAGGACTTCCAGCTCGTCGCGGCGGCGATTCTCGCCAGCAGGAAGACCGGCGGCAATATTACCGAGATTTTCGAGAAAATCGCTTCCACGATACGCATGCGCATGAAGATCCAGCGGAAAATCAAGACGCTTACTGCGCAGGGCCGCCTGCAGGGGGTCGTCGTGTCGGCGATGCCGCTGGTGCTCGGCGCGGCGATGACGGCTTTGAAGCCGGAGATGATGATACCGTTTTTCAACAGCATGGCCGGTGTCGCGGCGATAGCCGCAACGCTCGTCCTTACAGGGGCGGGCTGGCTTCTGATCAGGAAAATAACGAATATCGACATTTGACGGAGCGTGTCGTTTATGGAAGGAAAGGCTGTACGGATGGATGGTGAGAGCGAGGGTTTTCTGTCGAGGTTCGACAAGGCGGCGTTCTGGGTCGCCACTCTCGTGTCGTTCGCCGTGTATTTCGCGACTCTCGGCCCTTCGGTAGGTTGCGAGGATTCGGGCGAGCTGGCGACGGCCGGCGCGCATCTCGGGGTGCCGCATCCCCCGGGCTACCCGTTCTGGACGTTCTGCGCGTGGATCTTCTGCAAGGTTTTCTCTTTCGTCACGTACATGGGCCACCCCACGCCGGCGTGGGCGATAAGCTGTATGAGCGCCGTTTTCGGAGCGCTCGCCGCAGGGTGCATGGCCGCGCTTGCGAGCCGCAGCGCCAGGGATATGATAGGCGCGGCGGCGAAGAAGAAGGGCGCCGGCTGGCTGTGCTTCGGCGGCGGCGTCGGCGGCGCGCTCGCGTTCGCGTTCTCCCCGGTGGAATGGTCGCAGTCCACCATCGTCGAAATCTATTCTCTCAATTCCCTTTTTCTCGCCCTCGTATTCCTTTTGAGCTACCGGTGGATGTGCAAGCCTTCGGACAGGACCGTGTGGCTCACCGCGTTCGTGTTCGGGCTTGGACTTACGAACTACCAGGTTCTGCTGTTCGCCATGGCGCCGCTGGCGATAATAATTTTCTTGAGGAACTTCCGTCTGTTCCGCGACTTCGCGATGTATCTCATACCCGCCGCGATGACATGGCAGCTTCTGAAGATAGGGGCGATGTGGCGCGCGGCTCCGGGAATGGCGAACAATGCGATAGCGAAGCATGCCGCGAAAATGTCAGTTTCGCACTGTCCGTCCGGGTGGGCCGCGGGAATTGCCGTGGCGCTGCTGGTGCTTTCCATCGCGTACGCGGCGTACAGTTTGGCGAAGGGGCGCGAAAGCCGGAAGACGCTGCGTGTGTTTATGTACGGCGCCTGTTCGGCGGCCGGCGTGCTCGCCCTCTGCGCGCTCGGGGTCTTCGCCGGGGCGGAGATTTGGGCAGATGCCGGCGACGAGACGGTCGCTCCGCTTGTCGATCCGCGCTGCTACGCATGGGTCGCCGCGTTTTCGGCGGCGAGCGTCGCAGCCGCTGTCGCCGCCATGCTCGACGGCGTTCGCCGCTGGAAATTCCTCGCGGCCGCGGGCGCATTCGCGCTCGCCGCCGTCGTCGCCGCTGCGCTCGTCCCGCAGGCGGGCCTCGACGGATACGAGGGCGAAATCTTTTCGTGGACGCCGCAGATCCTGCTGTTCGTCGTCCTTCTGGCCGCTCTGTTTTCCTGCGCCGCGTTCATCCCTTGCGGTTTCAGCTACGCGATACCGGTGGCGGGATTCCATGTCGCCGCCTTCATTCTTCTTAAACACGGCGCGATGAACGGGCTCACCCATCCGGCCTCGTGGTGGTTCTGGTGGCCTGTCGCGTGGAACTTCGTCGTGGTCGCGCTCGCTCGCATCGCCTTGCCGAACGGAAGGGCGGTCGCCGGCGCTGCGATTCTCGCGCCGCTCGGCGTCAGCTTCTACCTTTACATGCCGGTCATGTCCGATTTGCGCAATCCGCCCATGAACTGGGGGTATCCGCGGACATGGGGCGGCTTCAAGCACGCCATAATGCGCGGCCAGTACGAGGCGATCGCGCTGCCGTCCTTCCCGGACGCCGCCGCTCTTTTAGAGTTCGTCAAGACCCAGATCGGCCATTACTTCTCCGAAATCAAGATGCAGTTCAGCGACTTCCTCGCGTTCTTCGCAATCGTTCCGTTCTCGATGTGGCGCGCGCAGGTGCGGTGCGCCTCGGGAGTGCGCTGTTTTAGAGGCGTGTATGCTGTAGGCGCCTTGCTCTGCGTTCTCATGCTGCGGGCTCTTGCCGGCGCCGCCGGCTTCAAAGGGGGTGAAGCGTTCGAGACGTTCGACCGCGTCCTCATCGCCGGCATGGCCGCGGTCGCGGCCGCAGGCTTTGCCATAGCCGTCTGGCGCAGACTCGCGCTCCCGGCAGTGGCCGCGCTCGCCGGCCGGACGCGGCTGCGCAGAATGTCGGGCGGCGCGCGGCGGCTACCGGTCCGTCTGCGGTTCGAGGCGCCTTCGGTGTCCGTCCAGTGGATTGTGGCGTCCGTCGTCTGCTTTTTCATGATGACGGTTCCTCTCATTCTTCTGGCGAACGTGAAGGGCGATCTGCAGGATGGATTCATACAGAAGGTGAAGTTCATATCTTCCCATGCGATGATAGCGCTGTGGATCGGCTATGCGCTCACCGTGGCCGGCGCGGTTCTCGCCGGCTTTGCCGAAAAGCGCTTTCCGGCGGTTGTCCGTTCGAAGGCGGTTTTCGCCGGCGCGGCCCTTGTCATGATTCTTCTGCCCGGGGGGATGCCCGTGGTCCAGAACTATGCGCCGGACGAACTCTCGGAGAAGATCGGCGCTAACGAAATCGTCCACAAGTTCGGCGGGTCGGAGCAGAACGGGCATACGTTCGGATGGCAGTTCGGCGCGTACCAGCTCGACGGCTGCAAGGCGATACGCGAGCAGATAACCGCCGACGAAGAGCCGTTGCCGGATCCTGCCTGGCCGGAGCCGATGGAGCCGTATTCGATTTTCTTCGGCGGAACCGATCCCGGGAGATTCGTTCCGACGTACATGATCTACGGCGCGAACTTCCGTCCCGACGTCTATCTCATCACCCAGAACGCCCTGGCGGACGACACCTACATGTCTGTCGAGCGCGATCTCTACGGCGACGAAATATGGATACCGGCGAAAGAGGATAGCGCGGCGGCGTTCGAGAGGTACGTCGATGAAGTGCGGCGCGGCGTGCGCCAGGCGAACGGCGATCTCAGGATAGAGAACGGCCGCGTCCAGGTCACCGGCGCGCTCGGCGTCATGGAAATCAACGCCATCCTGACCCAGATGATGTTCGAGCACGACAGGAAGCGCCACTCGTTCTACGTGGAGGAAAGCTATCCCATCCAGTGGATGTACCCGTACCTTTCGCCGCACGGTCTCATAATGAAGATAAACGCGGATCGCACGCCTTACGACGCCGCGACCGCCGTAAAGGACAGGGATTTCTGGGACTGGTACTCCAGACGGCTTCTCGACGATCCGATGTACGTGCGCGACTTTGCGGCCCAGAAGAGCTTTTCCAAACTGCGCACCGCAATCGCGGGGCTGTACGCGAAGCAGGGCCGCTATGCCGACGCCGCCCGCGCTTACCGCGAAGCGATGCTTTTGTACCCGGCGTCGCCGGAGGCTTCTCTGCGGTACGTCAGCGAAATGCTCGTTCCTTCCGGCAGGCTCGGTGCGATATCGGAGTTGATGGACTATATCGACCTGCTCGATCCCAACAACAGCCGCACCGCGCGTTTCCGGAGCTACGTGGCGGCGCGCAGGGAAACCGACAGGATAGAGAAGCTCGTGCGCGACGGCAAGGCCTCGCCGTCCGACTTGTATTCCCTCGCCGTCCACTACTCCGCCGTCGGCTCGCTGCGCGAGGCGGCGAAAGTCGCCGAGGATGTCCTTCCGTCGGTCTCCGATCCGGAGCAAGTGCTGCGGCTCGCACGCATTGTCGGCGAAGGCGGGCGCGAGAGGACGGCCGCGGCGAGGCGGGCCTACGCCAAATATCTGAATCTCGAACGCAGGCCGGCGAAGAGCGGCGTGCTCGGCTACGCCTCGGCGAGCTTGGCGGAAGGTGCCTGGCAGGACGCCTCGGCCTGGTACGACTACGCTTTCGGCCTCGACCGCGAAGTCGCCGCCGATTCGCTGCAGGCGGCGCTCGACGCGCGCCCCCGCGACGGCGAAGCGTTCCCGTTCTGGCTGAAACTTTGCAAGTTCCAGTACAAGTGCGGACGCATCGCGCCCGCCGCGCACTGCTTCAACACCGCTTATTCAATCGACCGCGAGCGCCTTCGCAGCGAATGCGCGGCGGACATGGAACTCAACGGCATGGCGCGGGCCATGGCAGGACAGCAAGGAAAATGAAATGAAACAACCAAGGAACGACATAGACTGGACAAGTCTCGGATTCGGCTTTTCGGACGTGAATTGCCACGTCCGCAGGGTCTGGCGCGAGGGCAAGTGGGGCGAGATCGAATACAGGAAGGAACCCTACATCGCAATGCACATCGGAGCGAGCTGCCTGCACTACGGGCAGGAGTGCTTCGAAGGGATGAAGGCGTTCCGCCGGAAGGACGGCAAAATTGCCATTTTCCGGCCGGACGAAAACGCCAAGCGGATGCACAGGACGGCGGAGCGCTGCGTCATGCCCCCTGTCCCCGTCGAAATGTTCATCGAGACGTGCAAGGCCGCCGTCGCCGCGAACGAGGAGTTCGTTCCGCCGTACGGAACCGGCGGCTCGCTTTACATAAGACCTCTTCTCATAGGAACGGGTCCCCAGATCGGCGTAGCCCCCGCGAAAGAATACACCTTCATAGTGATGGTGATGCCGGTGGGCGCCTACTACAAGGGCGGCATCAAGCCGGTGCGCGCCGTCATTCTCGACGGATGGGACCGCGCCGCGCCGCAAGGCATGGGCGACGTGAAGGTAGGCGGCAACTACGCGGCTTCGCTCTTCGCGCACGAGAAGGCGAAAAGGGAAGGCTGGCCGGTGGAGCTTTATCTCGACGCGAAGACGCATACGCTCGTCGAGGAGTTCTCCACCTCGAACTTCATCGGCATCAAAGCGGACGGCACCTACGTCACGCCGGACAGCAAGTCGGTGCTTCCGTCCGTCACCAACATGTCGCTCAAGCAGTGCGCCGCCGATCTCGGATGGAAGGTCGAGACCAGGCCCGTGCCGTACGGGGAGATACGCGAGTTCTCGGAGGTCGCCGCGTGCGGAACCGCCGTCGTCGTGACGCCGGTCTGGGAAATCACGCGCGGCGACGAGGTGATAAAGATCTCGGAGCCCGATTCGGTCGGTCCGCATCTGCAGAAGCTTTTCGACACCGTCCAGGGAATCCAGTACGGCAATCTCCCGGACGTGCACGGCTGGTGCAGCGAGGTGGAACTCTGACGGACGCGGCATGACACGCGAAGAGGCGCACGGGCTTTTTTCCGCGGCTGTCGCGGAAGGTCGCGCGGATGGCGGCTGGATAGTCTCCGGCGATCTGCGCGGCGAGTGCGACCTCTTCGCGCGCGGCGTTCTTTCCCTCCTGTTTCCGGGCTGCGACGCGCAGGTCGAGGCGGGGAACCATCCCGACGTGTTCGCCGTCCGTCCGGAGGGCAGGTCGCGCACCATAAAAATCGACGCGATGCGCGGTTCCGTGGTCGAACCGCTCGGACGGGCGTCGTTCTCCGGCGGCTGGCGCGCGGTCGTCATCGAGGGCGCAGACAGGATGCAGCCCGGCGCCGCGAACACGTTTCTCAAAACGCTTGAAGAGCCTCCCCCCAAGACCGTTTTTCTCCTTTTGACCGATTCCCCGGAAGACATAATGCCGACCATCGTGTCGAGATGCCGCCGCTTGCGCCTGCCGATG
>JAFNRY010000026.1 GCA_017385345.1 Kiritimatiellia bacterium | reverse complement strand
GGCGATGTCCTCAAACCCAACATTCTTTCATCGATATTACATGAGCGTTTTTTCGAAGACATTGTCTATGCAGACATGTATGTAACTGCGCATGGGAAGGTTACGTTGTCTCATCAGGCAGACGTGAAAGACCTTAATCCAGGCTGGTTTTTGTTCAACACTCTTCCGCATCAGGCGGCTTTTATACGCCGTGCATTGCACAATCGGTTAGGTGGATATGACGAAACGATGAAGATTTCGGCTGCACCAAAGTTCTTTTTTGATGCGGTTGTTAAGTGTGGATGTTCATTGCGCAAACTTGCCAAGCCGTTCTCGGTATATGACACCACGGGTATTTCATCTCAAGATAGGTGGTTGCCTGAAAAAATTAAGGACTGGGAGAAGTTTTGGAAACCGTATTATGGAGAACGGGTGGCAGCTTACGCCAAGCGGTATATGGAGATGCTTTGTGAATTGCCTAAAACGAAGAAATTGGCAGAGGCTGAGTCTGCAAGGGCATTGACTTTAGAGAGAAAACTTCAGAGGTGTGAGCGCGAAATTTGTGCACTTAAGGTTTCCGAAGCCTATTGCGTCGGGATGTTCGTCACGTGGCCGGCGCGGAAGGCGTGGGGCGGCGTGAAGTGTCTGCGGGAGAACGGCGTCAAGTACACCGTCAGGCACGCCGCCGGGAAAGTGCTGCGGCTCTTCGGCTCAAAATGCAGGTGGTGACAGGGCGCGTCAAAAAAGTCGCAGAAATCCGGTATTTAGGTTTCTGTGATTTTTTTTCGGCGCGAAGTGCAGGCGGTAGAGCCGGGAGTAAAAGGGTGCGCTACCTTGAAACAATGCCGGTGAACTTTATTTTCCGGGGAATGCTCTGATTTCCGGGAGTGAAATGCTTTTGCGGCAGGAAAGTCGTTGGTTTTATATGACAGCAATATCGGGGAAATGATAAAATATCTTCAATTGCAAATGCCAAAGGAGCGTAAATGATGCGAAGCAAAAAGTGGATGAAGCCCGTGCCGTGGATGCTGGCTGCAGCGGCCGTGGCCGCGTGTTCAGGTTGCGCGACCATCTCGTCGTCGGGAAACGGCCGGCTCGACGGCATCGCGGTGAAGGGCGCGGAAGGCGCACCGTCCAGTCATGTTTGCCTTTCCACGACCGGCGAATATCTGCTATGGACGATTCCGCTCGGCTCCGGCAGATTCCACTGGAACGAGCAGACCAAAGAACTTGAAACGCAGACGGCGTGGTTCAGCGATTGCGTCGGCATCGCAGAATTGCAGGACGTCCTTTTGAAATACGCCGACGGACGCGACTGCGACGTCGCGGACGTGATGTTCTTCGATTCGGACACTTCGTATGCCGGGGTCGGATACGAAGGCATCCTGGGCGCGCTTTTCGGTTCGTCGCAGATCGGTGTTTCGGCGGTGCTGGTTCCGCGCGCCAACAGGACGCAGAGATAATCGAAGGAGGTCGATGCGATGCATAGAATAATGTTCGGTTTTGCGCTCCTGGCTCTCGCCGGATGCAGTTCGTACAGCGAAATCGCGCGTTGGGACGGCCGTTCGCCGGTCAACGACGGCGAGATTCCGGTCGCGTCGTTCATGACGCAGAACTTCTCCTACCAGCTTCTCGGTTTCATCCCGTTGTGCTCGGGCGTGCCGTGGACGGATGGCGATTCGGATGTCTGCGACAACTTCAACGTTTCGATGTTCGCCGACCACGCCACCGTGGACAACAATCTCGTTTCCCTGCGCCATGCGTTGAAGCGCGTCGGATCCAATCGCGTCGCGCAACTTCGCACCTGCGAGAAGGACGACAGCGACTGGAGCCTCTTCCTTGTCAACAGGCACGAAGTGCGCACCTCGTGCATAATACTGAAGGAAGACCGGACCAAATAGCGGCCGCCCGGACCCAATCTCCGCGGAGGCTTGCAGATGCTTATAATTGACAGTTTTTGATTGACAGTTTTTGCATCTCCGGCGAAAATCAAAATATTCAATTATCGATTGCCGGGATTTTACCGCGTTTGGCGCCGCAATAAACCGCCTGGGACTGACAGCGCGGCAACGACGCCTCGCCGCCATTGCGCGCCCGTGTTGCATTAGTCCGGCAGGCGACATGGAAACGACATTTGCCGAAATTATTGATTTTCAACGATAACAAGATCGTTTTTTGTGATTTTACGAAAGTGGTCGAACGACAATGAATTTCGGCTGCCGATCATCGCCAAAAACGTTCTCGAACGTTTGGTCAAATGATCCTGAACGTTTGGGTAAACGATCCTGAAGGTTTGACCAAACGTTCGAGAACGTTTTCCCGGGAGAACACGATATTTCCGCAGAAATCTCGCGCATCAAAAAATGGAATCATTCTATAATTTGCAAAAACGCTTTTTTCAAAATATGAAGTTATCCGTAAATCTGCTCTCTCGACGCAAGCGGATTATTCCGCCTGAATCGCATTTACCGTGAAGCCTCGCGACGCACATGTTTTTTTCGCTTGATTAGTTGAATCTAACTTTGTTATACTATGCGCGAAGTTAGACATATCTAACGTATCGACGCGGACGGGCGGGGCTTGTCCGCCGGTAGAAAAGAGCAGTAAAGAGAAGGAGAGACGATGCCGTTGGCGATGTTGAAGGCGGGGGAAAAGGCGCGCATAGCCGCAGTGTCGGGCGAAGACCGCGTGAAAAAGCATCTCGGATCGCTCGGTTTTACGCCCGGAGCGGTGGTGACTGTAGTGCAGACGGTTGGCGAAAGCATGATAATAGGCATACACGACAGCCGGGTTGCGATAAACGACGATCTTGCGAGGAAGTTGAACGTCACGCCGCTTTGAACCCGGCGTAGATTCAATCTGAAAGAAAGGAGAATAGAGGATGACACTGGCGGAAATGCGGCCCGGAAGCGCGGCGAAAGTCGCGAGGCTCCGTGGCGAAGGCGCCGTGAAAAGGCGTATAATGGACATGGGGATCACGAAGGGCACTGAGATCGCCGTGAGGAGGGTAGCCCCGCTGGGCGATCCGGTCGAGGTAACGGTGCGCGGATACGAGCTGTCCCTGCGCAAGGACGAGGCGGCGAAGATAGAAATGGAGGGTTGACAAGATGGCGGTCAAAATAGCGCTGGCAGGCAATCCCAACTCGGGCAAGACGACGCTTTTCAACGCCCTTACCGGTTCAAGCCAGTACGTGGGCAACTGGCCGGGTGTCACGGTCGAGAAGAAAGACGGGCTTCTCGGCGGCGATCCGGAGACGGTGGTGCAGGACCTGCCGGGAATATATTCTCTTTCGCCGTATTCGCTCGAGGAGCGCGTGTCGCGCAAATACCTCGTCGAAGAGAAGCCGGACGCCATACTCAACATAGTGGACGGAACGAACATAGAGCGCAATCTCTACCTTTCGACCCAGCTTGCCGAGCTCGGGATTCCGATGGTGATGGCCGTGAACATGATGGACGTCGTGAGGAAGAACGGCGACAAGATCGACTTCGCCCGCATCGGCAAGGCGCTCGGATGCGAGGTCGCCGGAATATCCGCCCTCAAGAAGGAAGGCGGGATGGAAGCCGCGCTGAAAGCGGCCAGCCTCGCCCGGTCTGGCGGAAAGCCGAAAGAGGCGCCGCATGTCTTTTCAGGATCGGTGGAGCATGCCATCGCGCACATCGAGGAGACGATCCAAGGCAGGGTTCCTTCGCGGAGCATCCGCTGGTTCGCCATCAAGATTTTCGAACGCGACCGCGAAGTAATCAAGGACCTCGGCATCGGCGTCGGCGAGATGAAGCATCTCGAGGAGCACATCCGCGACTGCGAAAAAGAACTCGACGACGACGCGGAGAGCATCATAACCAACCAGAGGTACGAGTTCATCAAAAACCTCACCGGGAACGCGATAGCGAGAAGCGAAGCGCGCAAAAACAGGGCGTCGCTGTCGGACAGAATCGACAGGATAGTCACGAACAGAATCCTCGCGCTGCCGATATTCGTGCTGGCTCTCTGCGCTATGTGGTGGCTCGCGGTCGCGGAGAACGGTCCGGGCACGATTCTCACGGACTGGGCGAACGACGGATTTCTCGGGGACGGCTGGCACGTTCCGTTCACCACCCACGAATGCGCGGCGGACGGCAAGTACAAAGGCATGGAGTTCGAGGACGCCCAGGGCGTGTTCGCCAGGAAGGACGTTTCCAAGTCCAAATGGGAGGAAGCGTACCTTGAAAAAGCCAACGAAGGCAAACCCGACGGCGAAAAGCTCGAGGAGATGCCCGAGGAGATTGACGAGGCGGTCGCGAAGACCGTCGTCGCGAAGGGCGTGTTCGTCGAAGATGAGGAGACCGGGGAGCCCGTCGCCAAGGAGTGCGACTGCGAAAAGTGCTCCGCCGTGCGCGAGGCCGGCGAAGAGTGCGAGGGTTGCGGCTGCGGATGCGGCGAACCCGAGCTGTGGGACGTTGACTATGCCGCCTACAAGGAAGCCGCGGAGTGGGAGGAGCCGGATCCTTCCGATTTCGGAGTGTGGGTTCCCGGCATAGGCGCGCTCATCGGAGCCGGTCTCGAGAAGGCCGGAGTCGGCGAGACCGTCGCCTCTCTGGTGAACGACGGAGCCTGGGGAGGCGTAGCCACGGTGCTCGGATTCGTTCCGGTCATATTCATAGTGTTCCTGTTCCTCGCGTTCCTCGAGGACTGCGGCTACATGGCGCGCGTCGCGTTCATCATGGACAGGCTGTTCCGCAAGTTCGGTCTCAGCGGCAAATCGTTCATACCCATGATCGTAGGCAAGGGATGCGGAGTGCCGGCCGTCATGGCGGCGCGCACCATAGAGAACGAGCGCGACCGCCGGATGACCGTTATTCTCGCGACGTTCATACCCTGCGGCGCCAAGACGGTGATAATCGCCATGTTCGCGGCGCTGTTTTTCCGCGAGCAGTGGTGGATAGCCGCGCTGATGGACGTGATCGGCATAGCGGTTATCGTGCTTGGAGGCGTCGCGCTGAAGAAGTCGAGAGCGTTCGCCGGCGAAGCTGCGCCTTTTGTCATGGAGCTTCCCGCATACCACATGCCGACTCTCGGCGGCATATGGCGCCATACGTGGACGAGGCTCAAGGGCTATATGCTCAAGGCCGGTCTCATAATCTTCCCGGCCTGCGTGTTCCTCTGGTTCATAATGAACTTCGATTTCAAGTTCAATCTTGTGGGCGAGGAGGGGATCGACAGGTCGATGCTCGCCACGATGGGCGGCTGGATTGCATGGCTGCTCGCGCCGCTCGGCTTCGGAACGTGGCAGGGCGCGGCCGCGAGCGTTTCGGCCGAGATCGCCAAGGAACAGGCCACCGCGACGCTCGGACTCGTCGCTGCCAACATGGACGGCGTCTCGACCGCCGCTCACATCACGAATCTCTTCGGATCGTTCGTGCCGGCCTGCGTCCCCGAAGTCTCGAAGGCCGCCGTCGCCAAACTTACGGCGCTTTCCTTCATGGTCTTCAACCTCTTCATCCCGCCGTGCATGGTGGCGATCGCCGTCACGTTCCGCGAGATGGGTTCGAAGGCATGGGGCTGGTTCGCAGTCGCCTTCCAGCTGTTCGTCGGCTATGTTTTGGCCATGAGCATCTACCAGATCGGTCTGCTCGCCAACGGCTGCGGCTTCGGGTTCTGGACCGGCGCGGCGGTGCTTGCGGATCTCTTCTGCCTGTGGATGGTGTTCCGTCCGGCCAGGAAGGCGGCGGCGGAATGAACGTCCCCTCGCTGATCGTCGTCGTCGCGGTCGTCGCTCTTGCGGCGCTCGCGGCGCGGCGGGTCTTCAAAAAGGGAGCGCCCTGCGAATGCGGCGGCACTCGCGGCGGGTGCTGCCCGGGTTGCCATTGCCGGAAGAGCGCCGCCTCTTCCGGCGCCCGCGGCTGAAACGCGGCCGTTCCCTTGAATTCCAGTCCCGTCTTTATGCGGGACGAGACGCCCGGAATCGCGGTCGATTCCGGGCTGTTGCATTGTGAAACACGGTAAATATGCTATAATTGGAAGAGATATGACACTTGAAGAGCTGGAAAAGGCGAAGACGGAGAGTCTTGGCGAAGTCGCGGCGGCGGGAGACGCGGCCGCTGTCGAGGCGTTGCGCGTGAAATACGTCGGGCGCAATGGCATGATACCTGCTTTGATCAAAGGCATGAAAGACGTGCCGAAAGAGGATCGCCCCGCGTTCGGGAAGGCAGTGCAGGCTTGGCGCGCGCAGGTCGAGGAGGCTTTGTCCGCAAAGACGCGCACCGGGGCTTCGGCGTCCGCCAGCGTGGACTTTTCTCTGCCCGGCAGATGGCGCGGCCAAGGTTCCATGCATCCGATTTCACGCGTAATAGAAGAGTCCGCTGCCATTTTTTCCAGACTCGGCTTTTCCGTCGCTGACGGTCCGGAGCTTGAAAACAGGTTCAACAATTTCACCGCGTTGAACACTCCGCCCCATCATCCGTCCGCGGACAGGACGGATACTTTCTGGTTCGGCGACGATTGCCTTCTCCGTACCCAGACGTCTCCCGTGCAAATACGCACGATGATGGCGAACAAACCTCCCATTCGCGTCATCTGCCCCGGAAGGACCTACAGGCGCGACACGACCGACGCCACGCATTCGGCCAACTTCCACCAGATCGAAGGCTTGTACGTCGATACGAACGAGAAGCCCGTG
>JAFNRY010000259.1 GCA_017385345.1 Kiritimatiellia bacterium | reverse complement strand
GCTGCCGCAGACGGCGCCGGCGGCGGAACTTGCGTTTCGCGGGTTTTGACGGGGTATTTCAGATACCAGGAACGGTCGCCCCCGGACTGCAGGCCGCAATTGCGCACGAGATCGCTTATGCGTTCCGCCTGCACGGCCCGGCCCCTGGACGCGAGTCCCTTCTTGTCGAGCGGGTGCAGTATGACGGTCAGAGCCAGTTTTGCGCGCGTCATGGCGACATATGCGAGACTCAGCGCGGCCGACGCCGTCTTCTGCTTTCTCGCCCTCTCAGCGGCCGCGAGAACCGGATCCGCCATGGCCGAGGCCTCGCCGGGATGGGGCATTATCCACGGCGTCGCGCCCTCGCCGCTCAGGATGTCACCGCGACGCACCGCCCCGACACCCCTGTCTTCGTAAAAGGGTATTATCACGAAATCGAAGCCCAGCCCCTTGGAATGGTGCATGGTCATTATTCTAACGATGCCTTCCGAAGCCCTGTCCCGCCGTCTGGTCGCGGCGGCGAAGGCGGCGAAGTCTCCTATGCCCTCGGAAGCGTCGCGCGTGCGGTCGAACTCCGCCGCGCAGCCGAGAAAACCGGCGAAACGCGATTCGGTGAATACGTTCCAGGCTTCAGGAACGTCCTTGAGGGCCTCGCGCAGTTCCCTGAACTTGCGTTCGAGTCCGTGGCGCGTGAAGCCGTCGAGAAGCGAAGCGGCGAGCCGCGCGGCCTCCGCGGGCGCCTCGGCGGCCCCGCACGGCGCAATGCCGAGAGGCTTTGCGAGCGGACTGCGGGCGAGGCGGGCGAAGGCGCGTGCGTCGCCGGGATGCGCGGCAAGACGCGCCGTGTCGAGAAACGCCTCCAGAACCGGGGTGTCGAGAACGCTGCCGTCCCCTTCGAACGCCACCGCTGTCATGCCGCGCTCCTTGAGATGCGCGGCGATCGCCGCGCCCTCGCCGTTGCTGCGCGTCAATATCGCCGCGGAAAGGCCGCGCTCCCACGGACGCACCGCATTGAGTGCGTTGTAGATCGGCTCGAAGAAGTCACCTATGCAGGCCCTTCTCCCGCTCTTCGCGGCCTGCACAACCTCTACGTACCCGTCCGTCCTTCTCTCCGCGTTCGCGGCGCACTCGTGTTCGTTGAAGCTCCACCCCGCGCCCTCCGGCGCCCCGTCGAAGTCGAACGATGCATTTACGTTCGATTCGCGGAACACGCTGTTCACCGCGCCGGCGATCGCCGGACCGAACCTGTAGGATTTGTCTCGCGCGACGTACAGGTTGCCGGGCAGCCGCGCCCTGAAGGCGAGATTCGCCAGCAGCGACGGATCTCCGCCGCGCCACCCGTAGATCGACTGCTTCGGATCGCCGACCGCGAAAACGCTGGCGCTCCCGCCGGAGCGGTCGCCCGCGTCGGGCTGCATGCATTCGTCGAGAAGATTCGCCACCGCCTTCCACTGCGCGCGGTTCGTATCCTGGAATTCGTCTATCGCCCAGTGCGACCAGCGCGCGTCCATTCTGTATTCGAGCGCCGCTTTCGCGCCGGGTTCGAGCGCGTTCAGCAGGCGCGGGACGTCGTCGAACGTGACGCGCCCCCTTCCGCGGACTTCGGCCGAGTACATCTCCTCGTACATCATCGCGAGCCAGCGTATCCCCCTGGCCTTGTCGAGCGCCTTCGCGATCCTGCAATAGTGCGCGAGCCGCGCCGCCCTGACGGCGGCGGGGACGTCGCGCAGCGCCGCCGGCGTCTCCGGAACCGTGCCGCCGCTCCAGGAGGCGAGCTTTGCGGCGAACGCGCCGGCGCCGCGCCTGCCGGCGCATTCGCCGGGAAGCTTCGCGACCGCCCTGACGTCACGTGGAGTCGCGTCGAGCTCCGGGGGCGGAGAACCGCCCCATATGGCCTCCCTGCACCCCCATTCCTCCCTGCCGGGCCTCTCGCAATATTCGGGATGCCACCTCGAGACGAAATCCGAAAACGCGCCGGCGAAACTCTTCGACCCCTGCGAACCGGACGAGAGGTCGAATATCTTGGCCATCGTCTCTTTCGCCTCTTCCGACTGCGCGGCGAATATCTCGTCGAGTATGCGCGACCTCTCCGCCGGCGCGCGGTGTTCGCCGAGTATGTCGGCGCCGGCGGCGAGGCCCGCTTCGAACGGAACGGCCTTGAGCATGCGCAGCAGGAAGCCGTCGAGGGTGCCGACCGCCGAAAGATGCTGGCGTGAGATGGTCTTGCGCAGGAGCGCCGCGAAGAGCGGGGCGTCCGGACCGCCGGACTCCACGCCGGCAGCCAGCCTGTCGATGAACCTGTTGAATATCTCGCCGGCGGCCGCGCGCGAAAACGTAAGCGCCGCGATCCGCTCCGGCTCCGCCGCGACCGCGGGATCGGCCATGAGCGACACGAGCCTTTCAACGAGCGCGTGCGTCTTGCCCGTACCGGCCGAAGCCTCTATCACCGTGAGACGCGGAAGCGCGCTCATGCGCCGGCCCTCCCCGCGATGCGCCTTTCCTGGTCCGCGATCCATTCCGGGTCGATGCCTTCGGCGGGATTCTGCCAGACAATGTCGCCGTATTCCTCCCTCCACCTCGACTTCGGCCCCGGCGGCCAGAAGACGCCGTCCGCGATTCCTTCCAGAAGGCGCGCCGCCTCGTCCTCCGCCTCGCTCTGCGCTCCCTGCGCGAATGCGTGTTCCTCGTCGAAAAGCGCGTCGTCCGGATTTTCCGGCAGAATGCAGTAGAACGCCCTGGCCTCCGCGGCGCGCCGCGCGTCGAAAAGCCCCGAAGCCTGGAGCATGGCGCGGTACAGCGGCAACTGCAGGGATCCGCCGGCGTGATCCGCGCCGTTCCACGTCTTGTAGTCGATCACGGCGAGTTCGCCAGTCTCCTCGTGTTCGTCCACCCTGTCGATCCTTCCGACGATCGCGGTCTTGGCCTGTTTCACGGTGCATTCGAGGCGAAGCTCCGTTTTCGCTATGCGCCATCCGGCGCGTCTGCGGAGAGCCTGTATCCTCGCGAAGCCGGCGAGACGGGTCTGCGCCGCCCTGCCCTGGAGCCAGACTATCGCCGATACGCCGCCGTCCGGCGCCGGGAGTCTGCGCCGGACCGCCTCGGCGAGAAACGCCGCGATTTCGCCCTCGTCGCGGGAATCCGCGGCGGGCGACTTTGCGAAGTCTTCCAGCGCCCCGTGGCACAGCTCCCCGAACCTTGCGGCGTCGAGCTCCTTCGCGCGATCGTCGGAGCGTTCGCCGAAGACTTCGCGCATCCTGAAGAGGAACGGACATTCGCGGTAGCTGTCGAGCGAGGAAACGGAAATGCGCCTGCGCCATGCGCGGCCCGGCGGAGGGATGCCGGGGGAGAGGAGCCACGCCCGTGGAAGCGCGCGCCCCGGGGAGGAGCCGCCCTCCGCCGGCGCCGTGTAGAGCCGTCTCGCAAGCGCCGGAAGCTCCGCGCCGTCCAGGCCTTCAAATATTATGCGCGACGGCTTGAGCGCGGTTCCGTCGGCCGCCGTCTGGCGCATATGCACCGTGACGGCGCCGGGCGCCCTGCAAGCCGCGGCCTCGGCGAGTATGAACGAATCGCGCATGGCGCGGCGTTCGTTCGTTTCGAGCCCGAGGAGTTCGCGCGCCGAATCGGGAAGGAACGCGTGGCCGGCGACCGTTTCCGGCACGCAGTTCTCGTTCAACCCCGTAAACACTATCGAATCCTCGCTCTTCCACTGCGTCTCGATCCAGCCTCCGGCCCTGAACGCGCGGCTCTCGTCGTGTTCGAGCGTGTACGTCGCGCGGCCGAGGAGTGCTTCGAACACCGTCTCGCGGAGCCTTGGATCCACCGGCGGCGCGTCGCATTCCTCCCTCAGCCCGGCCGCCGCCGCCGCGGCCGCCGCAAGTTCGCGATGCGCCGGATCCGACGCGTCGAGCGCTTCGCCGGCGAAGATTTCCCGCATGAAACGCCACGGATTCGAGCATTCGCGCACGATCGCCCCCGCGATCTCCCCGAGCAGACGCAGCGGCTCCGCCTCGCTGGCCGGGAGACCGGCCGCCCCCTCCGCCGCCGCTATCGCGGCCACGGCTCCCGCGGCCGTCTTCGGCAGATATGCGTTCTGTATTCCGTCCATCATGCCGACGGCGCGCGCCACCGCCGCCGCGGGGTCTTCCCGCGTCCGCGCCGCGAACCTGCGCGCCGCCCACCGCGCCACGTCGCCGCTGCGCAGAACCATGGAGAACGTCGCGTAGTCCCTGCGGCGCGAAAGCTGCACCGCGCCGAGAAGAAGCATTCCGAGCGCCGAGCGCGCGAACGGCTCGGGCGCGGGATTCGCAAGCTCGATCCCCGCGGTCCCTGGATTGTTCCGGAATGCGCCCTCGAGCGCCGGCCACGCTTCCGGGTCGCACGCGACGAGAGCCGGGAACGCCTCGTTTTCCGGGACGGTGGCAAAGAAGGCGGCGACGGCCGCGGCCTCCTCCGCCGCGCCGGGATGCGTATGGATGCGATCCGGCCGGAGACGCGGCGCGAAATACGACGCCGGCCTTCCGTACCTGTCGAACTTGCCGGCGTCCGCCGCGGCCGCGTGAACGAGCACGGTCGCGCGGATGCCGGCGCTCGCCTCGACGAATTTACAGAGCGCGCCTGAAGCGCCGGCGAAAGCCGGGAGGACGATCTCCCTCACCCCGTAGAGCGCGCATCCGCGCGCCGCGACCTCTTTGCGCAGACGGCAGCGCGTCGTCTTGCCGGCGCGGGCGAGAATCGCCGCGGCCGCTTCCTCCAGCAATGCGAACTCGGCCCAGCGCGGCGCGTCTTCGCGGAATCCGGGCGCGGCCCCGTCGCCCTCGGCCGCTGCCTGGACGTCGCGCACGTCCAGGGCGTTTTCGCAGAGAACGCCGCAGACGCCGAGAAGCCCGCCGGCCGCATCGACCGCCCACTGCGCGCTTTTCGCCGCGGGCGGACGCGGAAAGAGCCGCGGAAACGAAGAAAGATCCGCGTCGAGCAGCGCGGACGCGAACGCCGAAAGCTCCTCCGCGCCGGAAGCCTCGCGCCCCCCGGCGCAGAGCGAAAACAATTCGCTCTCGGAAAGAACGAGCGGCGCGACGACGCCTCTCGGCGAAAAGCGTCTCGCCAGAGCGAGCGAAAGGCTCCGGCCGGACTGCGCCGAAGGCACCGCCACGAGCACGTGCGCGAGGGACGCGGCGCCCTCGGACCCGGTTTCGGCGAGACGGGATATCCACTCAGCGGCCGCCGCAGCGAGCGGCACGGACGGATCGAGATGTTCCCTGGCGATCTTCATCGGCTGACAAACGCGGAGGCCGCGCGCAGGATCAAGACCGCCGCCGCGACGAACGGACGCCGCGGCGAAAGAGGAAAACCGCGCAGCGCGCGGCGCACCGCCGGCATGGAAAGACATTCGCGCAGAAACGCCGCGCCATCGCGCGGCGGCACGCGCAGACGGACGGCGAAGGAGAGGAGTTCAAGCGCGGAAAGGACACACGTCCCGGCATACACGTGCGCGAGCCTTCCGCCGCTTTCCGCGTCGAGCTCCCCGCGGGCGGCGAGCAGCCTGAGCTTGTTGCGGCAGTATCTCGTTCCGTCGCGCGGCACGCTGGCCATCGCTCCGCTCGCGCGCTCCGTCACGCGATAGAGAGCCTCGCGCACGCACGACATCCTTTCCGCGTGCAGCAGGAAGCGCGCATTAAACAGCATGTCCTCATAAAGCTCCACGCTCTCGTCGAACCGGATTGAATGCCTCTCGATGACGCGGCGCCTGTATGCCATCCTGCACGCCGAAGCCATCTCGCGCCCGGAAAAAAGGCATTCTCCCCCGTACCAGCGGCGGATGTCGCCGAACGAATAGCCGAATATCCGCGGGAGGAACTTTTCGACTATGTCGCCGTTGCCGGCGAAAGAATAGTCCGCCTTGAGTGCATCTTCCCGCGGAGCGGCCGCGTCTCCGTCCCGCCGCGTCTTGAAAGCGCATATGCAGCAGTCGGCGCCGTCGCGTTCCATTGCTGCGATCATCTTCGAAAAGAAATCCGGCTCCACTTCGTCGTCGGGATCGACGAAGAAGACAATCTCCCCCTCCGCCGCGCCGAGCCCCGCGTTTCTCGCGGCGGAGACTCCGGCGTGGGGAATGGAAAGAACCGAGAAGCGGCGGCCCGAGGCCGCGAAAGTCCCGGCGAGCGAGTCGCGCAGTCCGCACAGCAGCGCGCCGATGCCGTCGGCCGAACCGTCGTCGATCGCGATCAGTTCGCCGCCCTCGGGCATCGCGGAGGCCACGCTGTCGATGCAGCGGCCGAGCCACCGTTCGACATTGTAGCATGGAATTATCACGCTGTATTTCAACTTCTCCTCCGCCGTCTAAAAAAGGCGCGCAGGCTATGGGGAACCCGCGCGCCTTGAAGCGGCACATCGAGCCGCGGAAAACTATTTCTTCGCCGCCTTCTTCACGGCCTTCTTCGCCGGCGCCTTCTTTGCAGGGGCCTTCTTGGCGGGCGCTTTCTTCGCAGGCGCCGCCTTCTTCGCGGGGGCTTTCTTCGCAGGAGCCTTCTTTGCGGGCGCCTTCTTGGCGGGCGCCTTCTTCGCAGGAGCGGTCTTCTTTGCAGGAGCGGCTTTCTTTGCAGGAGCCTTCTTTGCAGGAGCCTTCTTTACAGTTGCCATTTCTTTATCCCTCTTCGTTTGCGAGTTGCGATCCGCACCTCCGGTGCGATGTCAATCGCGCCTCTGCACGAATCATATTATTTTTCTTTTTCATTTGCAAGACAAAAATCGGCGGCGCGGCGCTGCCGCGTACGCCGAGGCGACACCGCGGAGGCGCAAGGCCATTCTCGACGATGTATGCGACACGACAGGGTATTCGCGCAAATACACGAACCGGCTTCTGACGGGAAGCCGCAAGTTCAAGGAACGCAAGGGGCGCGGGCCGACCTACAACAGCACGGTACAAGTCCGCGCTGGAGCGGATATGGCGCGAGGTGGGCTGCCCCTGCACGTCCTACTTCAAGGCGAACGTAGAGGAATGGCTGGAAGAGTACCGCACCTGTGTTGCACACGTCTCCGACGACGTCGCCACGCATCTTCTATCGATGAGCGCGTCGACGATGGATCGTCTGCTCAAAGGCGTCAAGCGCGACAAGCCCGGATCGATGCAGCGCAACCGCAGGTCCGGCCGCAACTACGAGCTGCTCAAGGCCATCGAATGCAAGTCGGGCGAGCTTGTCATGGGATGCAACGTCGAGCCCGGAGACGTCCAGACCGACACGATTGCGCACTGCGGCGGCGACATGGGCGGGAACTTTTGGTGGACACTCACGGCGACCGACCGCAAGACGCAATGGACGGAACTCCAGCCGGTGTGGAACAGGGGCGTGTACGCCGCGCGCGACGCGCTTGACGCCGCGATGAGGCGCATCCCGTTCGAGGTCTGGAGCGTCCACCACGACAACGGCAAGGAGTATGTGAACAACGCCATCGCCGAATGGCGCGGCGATCGGTGGAAGATGCCGTCTTCGAGGTCCCGCCCGTACCGGAAGAACGACAACGCGCACGTCGAGCAGAAGAACGGCTCCGTCGTGCGCACCCTGCTCGGCGAAAGCCGTCTGGACAGGAGGGAGCTGGAGCCGGAGCTGCGGCGCCTGTGCGAAGACTATTCCGGCTACAGGAACTTCTGCGTACCCTGCAAGATGCTCGTCGCAAAGACCAAGCGCAAGGACGGCAAGGGCTTCTCGTGCCGCTACGACAAGCCCAGGACGCCATACGCGAGGGTTCTCGCGGACCCTGCCGTCCCGGAGGATGCCAAGAACGCGCTCCGGCGTCGCAAGGAGAAGCTCAACTGCATCGAACTATACCAGCGCATCCTGAAAAGGCTGCGCCGCATCAGGAGAATGCAAGACCTGCCGGATGGAGATTCCCCCGGCCCCGTCGGCTCGGCCTTGGCGCCTTGCGGCGCCACCCCTTCGGGGACGGCCTTCGCTTCCGAGGCCGGGTGGAACAACACCACATCCCACCAACCCAACCCCTCAGAAAAGTGTCCAGCTTTTGACGAACGCAATGTACAGGCCTTCAATTAAAGAGTGTCCATTCTATTTGACGAACTGGAAACGTCTCGATTTCTGCCATCCGCCGCCCGCTCGTTCTCCCCGCGCTTGAACCTCTCTTTTTTCGAAGGTTTGCGGGATTCGGCGGGTTTTGCTATGCTGTTGTCCGACGAGCCACGTTATGGACCAGAGAGGCCTACCGGCTGTCCGTTTTCTGTCGGATGCAGTACGAGGAGCTGGCCACCCTCCTTCGCGGCTTGCTTTTTCATCAGCTCAAGGCCGCGCTCGTTTATGTTGCGCCAGCCGACAACCTCAACATTATCCTTCGTCTGCGAGACTTCAAGCTCCGTCACTGCGTTCTTGTCACCAGTCTGCATAGCCACTTTATAGGTGGAGCGCGAGATTGATTGTGTCTGGCCTGCAAGGTTCGGACTATACAACGCCCTCTCCAAAATGCTCTTGCCGTGGGATCGCTGAAAATGCAGGAGATGTCCGCGGCACACGTCATCGCGGACGGCATGACACGCATTTTCACGCGCTTCGACAAATGGGTGCGCACGATTTAACTTTTATTTGCATGGAGGCTGCGCACATGCACACCCCCCCAAAAAAAATGATTAAACACTGCTTGGCAAGGTCGTGAACTTCGGAACGTCTGGACGGGCGCCCGGGAACGAAATAAAATGACACCCGGATGTCACACCCCATGACACCCGGATGTCATACCCTGTGACACCCGG